>SXNB01000275.1 GCA_005777205.1 Burkholderiales bacterium
CCACCCCGCCGCCGCGGCGCATGGTCTCGGCGGCTTCGGCGAGCGCGGTGTAGATCCCGGCGCGGCCGTCCACCACCTCGGTGATGGAGTCGCCCACCGGCTGCACGAAGCAGTTGATGAGGGTGGCCTGCATCTGGATCCCAGCCGCGGAATTGATCCGCCCGGCCGGAATGAAGCCCTCCTCCTGCGCCGCGAGGAAGCGCTTCTCCCACAGCGCGCGCTTCGCCTCGGGCTCGACCTGAGCGAGGGCGCGCGCGACCCGGCGACGCACCTCGATCATCGAGGATTCATCGCCCTTGGCGTACTTCTCCAGCAGCGCCTCGCGGCAGATTTCCTGGTCTGGAAGGGGGGCCGTCGCGCGGACCGTGGTCTGGATCGGAGTCTCGGATTCGCTCATGGTCTTATTTTTGGTCTCACTTGAAGTGTCGGCAACAATGCTTTGATACTAAGGGTTGTTTGCCTAGCACGCGAGTCACTAGATGTAGCGGAAACGGGTGCCCCCCCGGCGAGGCCAGGATGGTCTACTGCGTCAATCCCTTACGGGTTTGGTGCGACGCACCATGCCCGGTGCCATGGGGGCTTCCCAAGCCTAGGGCTAGGGGGTGATTAAATATACAGTATCGGGCCTGGCCTGGCTAGGCCGGCTGCGGCGCTGCCTGTGACCCCCCCTGGAGTCGGGCCTGCTTGAGGACGTCGGCGACCTCGGAATGGCCGAAACGCAGCACCAGTTCCGCGGGCGAGTCGCCCTCCTTGGTCACCAGCGCTGGGTCGGCGCCGTTGCGGATCAGCAACTCGACCCTGCGGGTGTTGCCCTTCATCGCGGCGTAGGCGCGGGGTGTAGCCGTTGTCGTGCAGCAGGTTGCAGTCGAAGTTCATCTCCAGCACATTCAGCGTGTACACCAGTTTGCTCTTCTCGATGTCGTAGAAGCGCGCGCGCACGCCCTCCGGGCTGCACTCCTGGGCTTGGTCTGCAGGCCGGTGGGCAGCAGCTTGAACACGTAATTGATGAGTGAGGTGCCCACTATCGCCACCATGGCGAGGATCAGGGGAATCTTGGACACGTTCAGGTGCTCGGCGATGGTCTGGTCGAGGTTCGCACCCAGCACCAGCAGCACCACCGCGAGGAAGAAGAACTTGAGGTAGAAGAACAGCCCGATGACGATGCCACAGCCCAGCACGGCCAGCAGGTCGTCTTTTTCGATCGTTTTTTGCATGGCCATCTTGTTCCCCCTTGCGGTAACCCTTGATTTTCAGTGGGCCGGGGGAGGAAGGTAGGTGGGCGGCGTGTAGAATTTCCCCCGATGTCCAAGGCCTTTGTGCGCGAACTTGGCAACCTCGGCGAGGACGCCTTCGACGACGAGCAGGCCCAACTGCAGGCCGCCGGGACGGCGCCGTCCCCGGGCCGAAACTACATCACCCCTGCCGGCTTCGCGCGCATGAAGGCGGAGTTGCGCGCGCTCGTGGAGGTGGAGCGGCCCGAGGTGGTGCGCACGGTGTCCTGGGCCGCCTCCAACGGCGACCGCTCCGAGAACGGCGACTACCTCTACGGCAAGAAGCGGCTGCGCGAGATCGACCGCCGCGTACGGTTCCTCATCAAGCGCCTAGAGAACGCCGAGGTGGTGCTGTCGGCCGGCCGCGACACCGACCAGGTCTTCTTTGGCGCCACCGTGGCGCTGCGCTCCGCGGCACACGGCGAGCGCACCGTGACGATCGTCGGCGCCGACGAGGCCGAGCCCTCCCGGGGGCGCGTGTCCTGGCATTCGCCGATCGCCCGGGCCCTGCTCAAGGCGCGCGAAGGCGACTCGGTCCTACTGCGCAGTCCGGCGGGCGACGAGGAACTGGAGATCCTGGAAGTCCGGTACGACCCGGTCGATTAGGCTGCATGGGCCACAACGGAGGCGATCCGCATGAGTGTGCTAAAGGAGTTCAGGGAGTTCGCGGTCAAGGGCAACGTCATGGACTTGGCGGTCGGGGTCATCATCGGCACCGCCTTCGGCAAAATCGTCGGCTCCGTGGTCGAGGACGTGGCGATGCCGGTGCTGGGAACGCTGATGGGCGGGCTGGATTTCTCGGGGCTCGCCATCAAGGTAGGGGCAGCGACCATCAAGTACGGCAAGTTCCTGCAGACCTGGGTCGACTTCATCATCATCGCTTGGGTGATCTTCCTGGTCATCAAGCTGGTCAACCGCCTCAAGCGCGAGGAGGAGAAGGCGCCCGCGCCCGCACAGGCACCGCTGCGCCAGGAAGTGCTGCTGGAGGAAATCCGTGACCTGCTGAAGCAGAAGTAGACGGTCGCTAGCGGAAGTCACCGGCCTTCAGCAGCGAAATCTTCTTCGGATTGATGTGCCTCGCCAGTGCGGCACGCACCTCCTCTGCGGTGAGCGCGGCGAGGCGTTTCTCGAATGCCAGGTCCCAAGCGAACGTGCGCCCCAGGTGCAGGTAGTTGGCGAGGCGCACCGCCAGCGGACCATCTTGGGAACGCGCGACGCGGCGCGCCTCCAGCAGGCCCTTCGTCGCTGACTCCAGTTCGACGGCGGTGAAGCCGTCCTTCACCGCCCGGGCGATTTCCTCCCGGACCGCGCGCTCGATGCGCTCCCGGTTCTCCGGCGCGTAGATCGCCGAGACGCCGAAGCTCCCGGCCTCGTCCTGCTGGCCGGCGCTGAGGAAGCTGTAGGTGCTGTAGGAGAGACCTTCCTTTTCCCGGATGCGCCCAGGCAGGCGCGCGCCGGAGTTGCCGCCCAGCAGCCAGTTGCCCAGGACCAGGGCAGGGAAATCGGGATGGTCGTCGCGCAGCTTCAGGTTCAGTCCCGCGCGCAGCACCGCGTTCGCCTTGTCCGGCGTCGCCACCTGCTCCTCGATCGCGGGGCGCTCGAAGTAGCGCGAAGGGATGCGGGCGTAGGGTGCCGGGTTCTTCCAGCCGCCAAAGAGTTCCTCCACGAGCTTCGCTATCGCCTCGGGGTCGAAGTCGCCTACGGCGACGAACTCGGCGCCGGTGGCGCCCACCAGCTCCGCGTGGCAGCGGCGCGCGTCCTGGATGGTCACCTGCTTCAGGTTCTCGATCCGCTCCTCGGTGGTGGGCGTGTACAGCCAGTGGCCGGGCGGATAGGGGCTGAGGTGGCGCGACAGTCGCTCGGCGGCGAGCGATGCGGGATCGCCGCGGCCGGATTCGGCGCCGGTGAGCGCGGCGCGCTTAAGTTCCTCGAACTCCGTGGCCGGGAACGCGGGCTCGCGCAGCATCTCGGAGGCCAACCGCAGCGCCGCCTCCAACTCGCTGCGGCGAACCGTGAGGTTCGCGCCCTCGGTCCCGACCGAGACCGACGCCTTGAGGCGGTCGAGCGTGTCGCGGATTTCGGCGCGGCTGCGCTTCAGGGTGCCGCGCCCGAGCATGCCGCTCGCCATCGAGCAGGCGGTGGCGCGCGCCGCCTTGCTCGCCTCGTCGCCCCAGTAGAGCGACAGTTGCGCAACCACGTTGCCGCCGCGTGTCTTCCTGGGCAGCAGCGCCACCTTGATGCCATTGGCAAGCACGCGGCGCTGCACCCGCGCCTCGATGTTGGCGGGGGAGGCGTCGAAGGCCTCGCCCGCATCCACCGCCGCGCTGCCCTTGAAACCGGCCAGCGCCGCGGCCAGGTCCGGGCGCGGCGGGATGTCCGCGCGGTCGGGCCGCGCCGTGGGAACGAACGTGCCCAGCACTCGGTTGGCGGGCTTCAGGTAGGCGGCGGCGACGCGGCGCACGTCGGCGGTCGTGACCGCCTTCAGCCGGTCGCGATACAGGAACAGCAGGCGCCAGTCGCCTATGGCGTGGAACTCCGTCACCCAGCGAAGCAGCGTTCCCGCGTCCACCTGGATCCGGTCCAGGTCGGCCAGCAGGCCGGTGCGTGCGCGCTCGACTTCCTCGTCCCGGATCGGGTCGTCGGCCAGCCTCTCCAGAGCCGCCAGCAGCGCCTCGCGCGCCGGCGCGAGCGGCGCGTCCTTGCCCAGCACGGCGCCGAAATAGGCGTAGCCCGGGTCATGCATCATGCGTTCGTGGCCCCAGGCCTGGCTGGCGAGCCCCTTTTGCACCAACGCCCGGTGCAGGCGCCCGGTGGGCGCGGTGCCCAGCGCCTGCACCAGGACGTCGAGCGCCGGGTAGTCGGGGTGGCCAGCGGAGGTCGCGCGGTACATCGCCGACACCAGCTGCAGGTCGCCGGTACGCCGCAGCGTGACCTCGCGCTCGCCGTCCTGCACCGGTTCGACGGTGTAGAGCTGCGGCAGCGGGCGCGCCGGGCGCGGGATTGGGCCGAAATGCTTCGCCACCAGTTGCAGCGCGCGCGCCTCGTTGAACCGGCCGCCGATGGTGAGCAGCGCGTTGTCCGGCTGGTACCAGGTGCGGTAGAAGTCGCGCAGGCGCTCGATCGGGACCGACTCGATGTCTGAGCGCACGCCGATGATGGGGTTGCCGTAGTTGTGGGCGGCGAAAGCGAGGCGCTGCATGCGCTGGAACAGCACGCCAGAGGGGCTGTTCTCGCCCATCTCGAACTCGTTGCGCACCACGGTCATCTCGCTGTCCAGGTCCTCCTTGCGCACGTTCGAGTTCACCATCCGGTCGGCTTCCATGGCGAGCGCCCAGTCGAGGTTGTCCTCGCTGGCCGGCAGCGTCTCAAAGTAGTTGGTGCGGTCCTGGGAGGTGGTGCCGTTGTAGCGCGCACCGCGGCGGGTGAGCGCGGGCTTGATGTCCGGGTGGTTCTTCGTGCCCTTGAACAGCAGGTGCTCCAGCAGGTGCGCCATGCCTTTCTCGCCGTAGCTCTCGTGGCGCGAGCCGACCAGGTAGGTGACGTGCACCGTGACCGTGCTTGCGCTCGGGTCGGGCACGGTGAGCACACGCAGGCCGTTGGCGAGGCGGTACTCGGTGACGCCTTCGATGGTCACGACCTTCTCCGGCGCCTGGGCGGACGCGGGCAGGGCGGCAAGCATGAAAAACAGCGCAATCAGGAGACGCAGCATGTCAGAACATCCAGTCGAAAAGGTGCAGGGCGAGAAGCCCGGCGATGATCGTACCGAAGCTCACCCGGAACCGCCACGCCAGGGCGATGGCGACGATGCCCGCGAGCAGGCGTTCATTGCCCGGGGACAGGGCTATGACACCCTTCTGCAGCATCAGTTCCGGGGCCCATATGGCCGTGAGCACCGCCGCCGGGACATAGCGCAGTGCGTTCTTGAGCAACTCTGGCAGCTGGAAGCGCTCTGGCAGGACCAGGAACGAGGCCCGCTGCCAGAAGGTTGCAGCAGCGATGGCCAGGATCACTATCCAGAGCATCGCGGCGCTCATGACGGCCGCCTCCCCAGCCAGCGCTCGGTGGCCATTCCCGCAGCGATACCCACGACCGCAGCGAGCGCCAGGCCCAGTTGCAGCGGCAACCCGTGGGCCAGCACCGAGGTGGCGCCGGCGCTGAGCGCGGCGGCCACCATTGTTCGCTCGCGCAGGAACGGCACCGTCATGGCAATGAACGCGAGCGGGGCGGCGAATTCCAGCTTCCACGCTGATGGCAGCTGCTGGCCCACCAGCAGGCCGGCGGCGACCGCCGCCTGCCAGCAGATCCAGGTCGGGATCGACAGGCCAAAGAAGTAGTCGAACTTGCCCGGCGCCTCCGGATGCGTGGTGAAGCGTTGCAGGAACAGGGCGTAGGGATTGTCCACCAGCGAGTAGGAAACGATCAGGCGCCGGTGCAGCGGTTCGCCGATGAGGAAGGGGCGGATCGAGGCGCTGTACATGAACAGGCGCAGGTTGACGATGAACGCCGCCATCACGATCACCAGCGCCGGGGCGCCCTCGACGACGAGCTGCGTCGCCGCGAGCATCGAGGCGCCGGCGTAGATCAGGATCGACATCGCCATGGCCTCGAGGGGCGGGATCCCACCGGCGGCCATCGCCACCCCTGTCACCAGGCCGAAGGGGCCCACCGCGATCAGCAGCGGCAGGCTAGCCTTTACGCCATGGCGGAACTCGGGGTGGAAAGCAGACACGGGAGCGCGATTCTAATCGCCCTCCCGCGGGGTAGTTCGGTACAGCCCGGGAGATTCAGGACTTCGGCTTGTCGCCGTGGCCACGGTGCTCGCGGTGGCCTTTGCTCTTGCGCTGCTCGCCCAGGCACTTCTGCAACTCGTCGCCGCGCTTGCCGGTGCAGGCTTCATGCATCGCCTGGCGCTCGTCCATGTCCTTGCCCATGCGCGCCTTGCCTTCAGCCTTGGGCGCAGGGGCCTGGGCGTGGGCAAGGAGGGAACCGGCCAGCAGGGCGGTGCCGATGGTGGTGAGGATGCGGGTGCGGATCATGGTCTGGCTCCTTGGGCGTTGAATGACGAATCCTTCAACGCCCACCCTACCGGCCTCGTTGTCGCGCTGCGGTAACGTTGTGTAACGAGTTGTTTCCTACGCTTGCTTTAGCATGGTGGCGCCGTCGGAGACCTCGAACTTGCCCGGGCCTTCGAGGTTCACCTGTTTCACCACGCCGTTGTCCACCAACAGGGAGAAACGGTTCATGCGCATGCCCATGCCGCGGGCGGTCAGGTCCAGTTCCAGGCCCATGGACTTGGCCCAGTTCGCGCTGCCATCCGCCAGGAACCGGATCTTGCCGATGGCCTTCTGGTCTTGGCCCCAATGCGCCATCACGAAGGCGTCGTTCACCGCCACGCACCAGACTTCGCTCACGCCCTTGGCCTTGAGCGCATCCAGGTTCTGCAGGTAGCTGGGGACGTGCTTCGCGGAGCAGGTCGGGGTGTAGGCGCCGGGCAGGCCGAAGATCGCGATTTTCTTGCCCTTCACGGCGTCGGCCACGTTCACTTCCTTCGGCGCCATCGCGAAATGCGTGGCGGGATCGAATTCTGTGGTTTCCATCAGCTTGCCATCGGGCAACTTGTCGCCGGCTTTTATCGTCATGAAACCTTCTCCATATTGGGGTTCTTGCGGGAAAGGGCGATCATACCGCAAGGCAGGATTGCCCCCGAGTCTGACGGAGG
>SXNB01000276.1 GCA_005777205.1 Burkholderiales bacterium
GTAGCCGCCCTTGACCGGCGCGCGGTGCGCCATGTTGCCCGACTCGTAATCGATGCCGGTGGACCAGGGCGCCTCCTCGGACTTGATCTTCACCGAGGAGCCGGACATGTCCACGTTCCAGGTCACGCCGTCGAAGATGAAGAACTCGGGTTCCGGGCCGAAGTAGGCCACGTCGCCGATGCCCGAGGACTTGAGGTAGGCCTCGGCGCGCTTGGCAATGCCGCGCGGGCAGCGGTTGTAGGGCTTGCCGTCGGCCGGTTCGATCACGTCGCAGTTGATGTTGAGCACCGCCTCGTCGGTGAACGGATCCATGCGCGCCGTGACAGGGTCCGGGTACAGCAGCATGTCGGAGGCCTGGATGCCCTTCCAGCCGGCGATGGACGAGCCGTCAAACGCGTGGCCGTCGGTGAACTTGTCCTTGGTGAACTGCTTAGCCGGGACGGAGACGTGCTGCTCCTTGCCGCGGGTGTCGGTGAAGCGGATATCGACAAACTTCACCTCCTTGTCCTTGATCATCTTCAATACGTCATCGGGCGTCATCACCATTTCAACTCTCCGTTTGCGGTAATTGGACGGGCATCAAAACTATGCGGGCTGGGCTCCCCAGCCGGATCCGCAATGATCAGCAGAGCATAAGCAGAATCCATGCCAAACACCCCGACCGTGGCCAGCCCCTCTTCGAGCCAAGAAGCTACGATTTTACCCGAGTCGAACGCACCCAGATGGTGCCGCCTTTTGCGTCGATGCACCATGCGGGTGCGGTCATTTCTGGAGCCTATAATTTCGGCCTCCATGGATGAGATCCGGCACAACGCCCGGGAGCGGGCCCGGCAGATGAAACTTTCCTACGCCGGCGCGGTTACCCCGGCGGAGGCCCATGCCCTCATGCAGGCGGGGGCAACGCTGGTGGACGTGCGAACCACCGCCGAACGGAACTTCGTCGGCTCGGTCCCGGGCAGCGAACCCATCGAGTGGACGACCTACCCCAGGGGCGAGCGCAACCCGGCCTTCCTCGATCAGCTCGAGGACGCGGCGCCCAAGGATGTCCCGGTCCTGTTCCTGTGCCGCTCCGGGGTGCGCTCGCACCACGCCGCCATCGCCGCCACACAGGCCGGCTGGAAGGAGGCCTACAACATCCTCGAGGGCTTCGAAGGCGACAAGGACGCCGAGCAGCATCGCGGGAATGTCGGCGGCTGGCGCAAGGCCGGACTGCCCTGGATCCAAGCTTAGAAAAACGTGGCCTGTCCCCGTTTTTCTAGCTGACGGTCCAGTCGACCCAGCCCAGCTACGCGGTGGCGAGCACCACCAGGCCGAAGGCGATGCGGTACCAGGCGAAGGGCCTGAAATCGTGCGTGGCGACGTAGCGCACCAGCCAGCGAATAACGACGAAGGCGGAGACGAAGGCGGCCGTGCCGCCGACCGAGAATAGCGGCAGGTCCGCCGCGGAGAACAGATTGCGATGCGACCACAGGTCGTAGCCGCCGGCGGCGATCAGCGTCGGCACCGCGAGGAAAAACGAGAACTCCGTCGCCGCCCGCCGCGACAGGCCGAACAGCATGCCGCCGATGATGGTCGCCCCCGAGCGCGAGGTGCCCGGGATGAGCGCGAAGCATTGCGCCAGCCCGACCTTGAACGCATCCAGCGGCGACATCGTGTCGACGGTTGCGATGCGCGCCGCGCGCGGCCCGCGCTCGACCCAGAGGATCACGAGGCCACCAACGATGAAGGCGAGCGCCACCGGCACCGGCTTGAACAGGTAGGACTTGATGTAGGCGCCGAACAGCAGGCCGAGGACCGCGGCCGGCATGAACGCCAGCGCGAGGTTGCGCCAGAGCAGCGGATCCACCTTGAGGAAGCGGGCCCTGTATTCCCACAGAACGGCGAGCATGGCGCCGGTCTGGATCGCCACGTAGAAGACATTGCCGCGGTCGCCGCTCACGCCGAGGAGGTCACCGGCGAGGATCAGGTGACCGGTGCTGGAGACTGGAAGGAACTCGGTGAGTCCCTCGACCACGCCGAGGATCAGTGCATCAAGGAGCGTGGCGTCGCGCATCGGGCCGCGATGGTATCAGGCCTTCAATTGCTCGTTGATGAAGGCGCGGATCGCATCCCAGAACAGCGGATGCCTATCCGTTGAGTTGTGGCCCGCACCGATGAGCAGCACTCGGTGCTTCGGACCGCCCCAGGCCTTGACCAGCGCCTCGGCGTGCGCCGGCGGAATCACCTCGTCGCGCTCGGCGATGAGGGCGAGGAGCGGCTGCTGCATGGCCGGCGCAAGGCGGTCTGAATCGAATCGATGGCGCAGCATCCAGTCCACCGGGAGGTACCAGTAGTAATGCCGGGCCACCGCGGCGAGACTGTCATAGGGCGTTGCCAGGATGAGCGCGCGCACCGGACGGGCGTGCGCCAGTTGCACCGCAACCCCGCTACCCAGACTGCGGCCAAAAGCGAGGATGCGCGCCTTGTCCACCCCCGGCAGCGTCGCCGCGAGGTCGAACCATGCCAGCGCGTCGGTGACGAGCGCCCTCTCGGAAGGGGTGCCCCCGCTCGAACCGTAACCGCGGTAGTCCACCAGCAGCCAGCCAACGCCGGGCGTCTCGCCGGCGCGCTCCAGCATCCACGACACTTCCTCGGCATTGCCGCCGAAGTAGACCACCAGCGGTGCGGGTACGTTCCCGGGCACACCCAGATACCAGGCATGCAGCCGCGTGCCATCGGCTGCGGAATGAACCACGCTCTTTGCCGCGGGGAAGCGCTGCTCGATGGCGGCTCGCTGCGCCTCCGCAATGGGCTGCCGGTAGAAGATCAGCCGGTCCTGCGCCAGCCAGACGAACAGGGGCAGGCCGACCACCGTCGCCAAGACGATTTTCGCGGCCGAGGCGACGAGGCCTTCGGCGATCACTGCTTGAGGTAGATCTCGACGCCCTTCTTCACGAACTCCACCGACTTCTCCTGCATCCCCTTCTCGACGTAGTCGCGCACATCCTGCGTGATCTTCATGGGCGAAATGATGCGCCAAGGCGGCTGGCGAGGCCAGAGAGTTCGGGAACCCGCTGCGAACGATTGCGCGCGACCGCCGTGCTCAGGCCGCCGCCA
>SXNB01000277.1 GCA_005777205.1 Burkholderiales bacterium
ATCAGCAGCAGCATCGGGAACCAGGACACGAAGATGTTCATGAGGAGGGACGGTTCCTCCTCGGGCTTGGCCTCGACCTTGACGTTGTACTTGAGCAGGTCCGACACCAGCCAGATGTCGCCCGGGGAGTAGCTGGTCACGCTCTTGCCCTCGATCGTGGTCGCCTTGAGCTGGCGGCCCTCGATGGTCACCTTGGCGATGCGGCCGGCCTTAACCTCCTCTAGGAACTGGGAGTACTCCAGCGGCGAGCGCGCCGCCTGGCGGGTGTTGAACTGGTTGAACACGGTCATCAGTACCAGCCCGATGACGAGCCAGATGACCAGGTTCTTAATCATATTATTCAAAGACTTGCTCCTAGATTGAGCGCCGCCGTAAAGGGCAATCTTACGCTGAATAAGATAGATTGCGGCGCGCCGGCGAAGTTCAACGTGAATCTGCAACCTTAGGCTAGCGCGCGAGGAGGTACGTCTCGCGGGATTCACCGCGCGAGGCCGCCGGCTTGCGGGTCTTCACGCTCGCGAAGCAGCGTCGCAGCTCGGCCAGGATCCCGGCGAATTCCTCGCCCTGGAACACCTTGACGAGAAACCCCCCTCCGGGCTTCAGGACTACGCCGCAGAACTCGATCGCCTTGTGCACCAGCTCGGCCGCCCGCGCCTGGTCAGCCGACGCGATGCCCGAGACGTTGGGCATCATGTCCGAGAGCACGAGGTCCACCTTCCCGCCCGCGGCTTGGAGCGCCGCGGCTCGTACTGCCGGGTCGAGGAAGCTGCCCTGGATGAACTGCACGCCCGGCGGCGCCGGCATCTCCAGCAGGTCGATGGCAATAACGCGGCCCTTCGCCCCGACCTTCGCCGAGACCACCTGCGACCAGCCGCCCGGCGCTGCGCCCAGGTCGATCACCGTCGCCCCGGTGCGCAGCAAGCGATCACGGGAGTCGATCTCGAGCAGCGTGTAGGCTGCGCGCGAGCGGTAGCCCTCCTCGCGCGCCCGCTTCACGAACGGATCGTTGACATGCCGCTGCAGCCAGTGCTTGCTGGAATGACTCATCGTCTAGAGTGTTCTGGGTCGCAAGGGTACACTGGCGGCCTGTAATGAAACACAAACTCGTACATGGGCGCAGGAATTAGCCCGGCCGAACGCCGCGCCCTGAAGGCGCGGGCGCACGCGCTCGACCCGGTGGTGCTCATCGGCGACGGCGGCGTTACCGACGCCGTGGTGGCGGAAATCGAGCGCGCCCTCAGGGCCCACGAACTGATCAAAGTACGCGCCGGAGGCCTGGATCGGGGTGCGCGCGAACTGGCGATGGCCGAGATCTGCGAGCGCAGTGGCGCCGAGCTGGTGCAGGCGATCGGGAAAGTAGTGGTGCTGTGGAAGGAGAACCCGGAGAAGCGCCGCAAGGAAGCGGAGGTCGAACGGCTGCGCGCCAGGGCTTCGACCCCGACGCCTACTCGTAGCGCACGTCGAGGATTTCGTAGTTCTTCACCCCGCCGGGGGCCTGCACCGAAACCGGGTCGCCGGCGTACTTCCCGATGAGCCCGCGCGCGATAGGCGAGCTGATCGAGATCTTGCCGGTCTTGATGTCGGCTTCGTCCTCGCCCACGATCTGGTAGGTCATCGAAGTCCCGGCGCCGTCGTCCAGGTCGACGGTGGCGCCGAACACGCAGCGGCCCTCCGCGTCGAGCAGCTTGGGGTCAATCAACTGCGCGTTGGCGAGCTTGCCCTCGATGTCCGCGATGCGGCCCTCGATGAAGCCCTGGCGCTCGCGCGCGGCGTCATACTCCGCGTTTTCCGACAGGTCGCCGTGCGCACGCGCCTCGGCAATGGCGGTGATCACCGCCGGCCGCTCGGTGGACTTCAGGCGTTGCAGCTCGCTGCGAAGCGCCTCGGCGCCGCGGATGGTCATAGGGGTGCTGGGCATGGCGCTAATTTACCTCTTCAAGCGCCCGATCACGCGCCAGGCGCGCGTGCAGGTCCTGCAAGCGATAGGGCTCGAGCCGTGACAGCGCCCGCATTCCGGTGCACGCGGCGAGCGCGCCCGCGATGGTCGTGTAGTACGTAACGCGGTTGGCGAGCGCGCTGACGCGGATCGCCCTGGAGTCCGAGATCGCGGTGCGCGTGTCCTCGACCGTGTTGACGATGAAGGCGATGTCGCCGTTCTTGATCATGTCCACGATATGCGGGCGACCTTCCGCGACTTTGTTCACCGGCGTTACGGCGATGCCGTGCGCCGCCAGCACCTGCGCGGTGCCGCGTGTGCCCAGCAGAGTGAAGCCGAGGTGGATGAGGTCGCGCGCCACCGTCACGGCGGCGAGCTTGTCGCCGTCGCGCACGCTGACGAAGGCGCGGCCGCCGCCCTCGCGCGGTAGGCGTACGCCGGCCGCGAGCTGCGATTTCACGAACGCCTCGCCGAAGCTCCGGCCCACGCCCATCACCTCGCCAGTGGACTTCATCTCCGGCCCGAGGATGGTGTCCACGCCGGGGAAGCGCGAGAACGGGAACACCGCCTCCTTGACCGAAAAGTACGGCGGCACGACCTCGACCAGGGGGGCGCCGCGCACGCGCTGCATCGCGAGAGGGGTGCCCGCCATGCAACGCGCCGCGACCTTAGCCAGCTGCAGCCCGGTGGCCTTGGAGACGAAGGGAACGGTGCGCGAGGCGCGTGGGTTGACCTCCAGTACGTAGACGGTGTCGCGCTGGATGGCGAACTGCACGTTCATCAGGCCAACCACGTTCAGCGCCTGCGCCATCATTACCGTTTGGCGGCGCAGCTCGCGCTCGAGGTGGCTGGCGAGGGAGTGCGGCGGCAGGCAGCAGGCCGAGTCACCC
>SXNB01000278.1 GCA_005777205.1 Burkholderiales bacterium
AGGAACGGCGGCACGCGGTTCTCCACGCTGGCGGTGCACAGCACACGCGTGTCGCCGAATTCCACCAGCACCGAACCCTCGGCATGGCGGGTGAATTCGCGCGTAAGGCGCACCTCGCGCAACTGGCCTGACTTCCTGCCGCTGGGTCGCATGTCCTATTCCTTCTTGCCGGCGTCGGGAGGGCCAAGCGTGGCCTTGATCTGGGCGATCTGGCTCTCGATCTCAGCATCCGTGACGCGTAGGAAATCGGTAGCCGAAGCGGTGAAGTTGGGTCCCGCGGGCGGCGCCGTCTCCATCGGCACCGTCGGCGGCTCGTCGAATGCGGCAGGGCGGTCGTCGAGCCGGTGCATCGCCAGCACCGACACGTTGTCGCAGGTCTTGTCGGCACGCGCTTCGGCCATTTCGATCAACCCGGGCAGCGCCTCTGCGGGCGGCTTGCCGACCAGCCCCATCAGGATCTCGCGTTGGGTGAGCGGCCCCCAGAAACCATCCGAACACAGCAGCAGCTCGTCCTTCTCCAGCGTGACGTTCTCCACTAGATCCATGCGCGGCGAATCCGGCAACCCCGTCTTATGCCCCTGGTGCCCGCCCATGCCGTCCGCGAGCACCAGCACCATCGCCTCGCCGGCCGACCACTGGCCGAGCCGGTCCTGCTGGAAGCTGCGGGGGCCGATCCGGCTGTCCTGGAAAAGGGTGTGCTTCATCGTCGCGCGAGCCTGAATATAGCGCTCTTCAACTGCTCCAGCATGAGGAAATCGCCACGGATTCCAGGCAACTTCTCCCCGGACAGGGCCTTTTGCAGCGCGAGCACGCTCTGCGGGTGCTCCAGGTGGTCCGGGCGCAGGCACCCGTCGAGGGTGTCGAGCAGCTCCGCGGAATAGCGCCCGGCCCAGCCCTTGCGCGCCGGGATGATGCGGTCCTTCTCCAGCCGCTCGGCCGCCGTCGGGGGCGGCACGCCCGAGAGGCAGGCGTACAGACTCGCGCCCACCAAATAGAAGTCGCTTCAGGGCCCGAGCTTCTCGCGCTCGCCGGGGTGCTCGGGCGAGGCGAAGCCTAGGGTATACATCGGCGGTAGATTTTCGTTCTCGGCCTGCAGCGTCTGGCGCGCGGCGCCGAAGTCGATCAGGAGCGGGGCGCGGTCGTTGCGGATGTAGATGTTGCCCGGCTTGATGTCCAGGTGGAGCAATCGCCCGGTGTACACCTCGCGCAGGCCGTTCATCAGCTCGATGATGGGTGCTGCGGATCCATTCCTCCTTCAGCGCCCCGCTGCGCTTCTTGATGTGCTCTCGCAGACTGCGGCCGCGCTCGTAGCGCATCACCATGTAGACGGTGCCGTTGGCGCGGAAGAAATTGAGCACCCGCACCACGTTCGGATGCGCGAGACCGGCCAGCGCCATGCCTTCCTCGAAGAAGCACTTCAGCCCGTAGCGGAA
Source organism: Burkholderiales bacterium (assembly GCA_005777205.1). Classification (GTDB taxonomy): domain Bacteria; phylum Pseudomonadota; class Gammaproteobacteria; order Burkholderiales; family SG8-39; genus RBG-16-66-20. Next base: position 1,434 of record SXNB01000278.1, read on the forward strand.
GGCGGGCAGCGTTTCCTCGGGCACCACGGGCGCGGGGCTGGAGTCGGTGCGCAGCGCGAATCTCGCCGGCAGGTATTCCTTGAGCACCACCGGCGCCTCGTTCTCGTCGTGCGCGAGGTAGACGAACGAAAAGCCACCCGAGACGAGCACTCTCAGGATGCGGTGGTTTTCCAGCTGGAAGCCTTCCGGGAGCGGCTGGTTGGCTTGCGAGGACATCTCCCCGTATGATGACTGCTGCCTGCGAATTCCCCACAGGCAAACCTCACAGCGCGAACCGGATTCCTCCTCTCCAGCCATGATCCGCAGCATGACCGGTTACGCCGCCGCCAGCGCGCAAACGCCGCGCGGCGCGCTGGCGCTCGAGATGCGCACGGTCAACTCGCGCTTCCTCGACCTGCAGTTCCGCGTCTCCGAGGAACTGCGCGCGAGCGAACCGCTGCTGCGCGAGCTGATCACGGCACGCATCTCACGCGGCAAGGTGGATTGCCGCCTCGCGCTGGGCGGCGGCGGCGCGGGTACGGCGCCGCGCCCGCTCAACGCCCAGGCGCTCGCCGAACTCAGGCGCCTCGCTGAAGAGGCGGGGCGCGCGTTCCCGGAAGCCGCGCCGCTGCGCCTCGCGGACGTGCTGCGCTGGCCCGGGGTGCTCGCCGACGCGCCGGTGAACGAGGATGCGATCCGCGCCGCGGTCGAGACACTGGCGCGGCGCGCGCTGGAGGAGTTGTGCGCGGCGCGCGAGCGCGAGGGCGCCAAGCTGGCAGCCATCATTCTGGAGCGCGTGGCACAGATGCGCGAACGCGTGGCGCAGGCAGCGCCGCTGGTGCCCGAGGCGATCGCGGCCTGGAAGGCCCGGGTCGCCGAGCGCCTGCGCGAGGCGCAGGTGGCGGTGGACGAGGAGCGCATCCGCGCCGAGCTCGCGGTGCAGGCGGCGCGCAGCGACGTGGACGAGGAATTGACGCGGCTCGGTGCGCACCTGTCGGAAGTGGAGCGGGTGCTGGCGAAAGGCGGCGCCGCCGGAAAGCGGCTCGATTTCCTCGCCCAGGAACTCACTCGCGAGGCGAACACCCTCGCCTCCAAGGCTCAGGGCCTCGCGCTCGCCGACTGCGCCCTGGAATTGAAGCTCCTGATCGAGCAGGTGCGCGAGCAGGTGCAGAATATTGAGTGAGAACGCCATGAAGGGACTTCTGTTCATCATCGCCGCGCCCTCCGGAGCCGGGAAAAGTTCGCTCATCGAGGCGCTGCTCAAGGACGACCCGAAGCTGACGCTGTCCATTTCCTGCACCACGCGGGCGCCGCGCCCGGGCGAGGCGGACGGCCGCGAGTACCACTTCGTGGACGAGAAGACCTTTCTCGCCATGCTGGAACGGGGCGAGTTCCTGGAATGCGCTGAGGTGCACGGCAACCGCTACGGCACCTCCCAGGCGGTGATCCAGGAGATCCTCGAGGCCGGCCGCGACCTGCTGCTGGAGATCGACTGGCAGGGCGCGCAGCAGGTGCGCCGCCTGGTCCCGGGCACCATCGGCATCTTCATCCACCCGCCGTCAGTCCAGGAACTGGAGCGGCGCATGCGCCATCGAGGCAAGGACCCCGAGGCCGCCATCCAGCGCCGCCTGGCCAACGCGCGGGAGGAAATAGAGCATGCCTGCGAGTTCGAATACGCTATAATTAACAAAGACTTCGATGTCGCCCTGAAAGACCTGCAGGCCATCATCCGCGCCGAGCGGCTTCGGAATGCAAGATCCAGCAACTGACCAGCACCTGATCGGAAAACTGCCATGGCCCGCATCACCGTTGAAGATTGCCTGAAGAGAATCCCGAACCGCTTCCAGCTCACGCTGGCGGCGACCTACCGCGCCCGCCAGTTGAGCCAGGGCGCCACCGCGCTGGTCGAGCACGACAAGGACAAGCACACCGTGATCGCGCTGCGCGAGATCGCCAGCGGCAAGATCGGCGTTGAGGTCCTCAAGCGCAACGCCAGTTCGACGCCACTTCCCACGCTCTAGGGAATGCCCTGGCGCAGGGGGGCGCCAGCTAAACTACCTCCCCCCATGTCCGCCGTCTCCGCCCCCGTCCTGGATGCCAGCCGCTTCGCATATCTGAAGCCGAGGGACGTGGCACGCGTCGCCGAGGCCTATCGCTTCTCGGACGCGGCCCACGCCGGCCAGACCCGGCAGTCAGGTGAGCCCTACATTTCGCACCCGCTGGCAGTGGCCGAGATCCTGGCCGGCTGGCACCTGGACGGTCAGGCGCTGCAGGCGGCGCTCCTGCACGACGTGATGGAGGATACCTCGGTCACCAAGGACGAGATCTCCGACACCTTCGGCAAACCGGTGGCCGAGTTGGTGGACGGCCTCTCGAAGCTGGACAAGATCGAGTTCCAGTCGGCCGAGGATGCGCAGGCCGAGAACTTCCGGAAAATGCTGCTCGCCATGGCGCGCGACGTGCGCGTCATCCTGATCAAGCTCGCGGATCGCCTCCACAACATGCGTACGCTCGATGCGGTGCCACCGGCCAAGCGCCGGCGCGTGGCGCGCGAGACCATGGAAATCTACGCCCCGATCGCGAACCGGCTGGGCCTGAACGAGCTGTTTCACGAGCTGCAGGAACTCGCCTTCTCGCACATGTTCCCGCTGCGCTACCGGGTGCTGGTCAAGGCCACGCGCAACGCGCGCGGCAACCGGCACGAGCTGGTCGGCAAGATCGAGGCGGCGGTAAAAGCGAAGCTGGCCGAGGCCAGAATCGAGGCCGCGGTGTCCGGGCGCGAGAAGCACATCTCTTCCATCTACCGCAAGATGATCGAGAAGCACCTGTCGTTCTCCGAGGTGCACGACATCTACGGACTGCGCGTGGTGGTGAAGGACGTCCCCACCTGCTACCTGACGATTGGCGCCCTGCACGGCCTGTACAAGCCGGTGCCGGGCAAGTTCAAGGACTACATCGCGATCCCGAAGACGAACGGCTACCAGTCCATCCACACCGCGCTCATCGGCCCCTACGGCGTGCCGCTGGAGGTGCAGGTGCGCACCGAGTCCATGCACCGCCTGGCCGAAGCCGGCGTCGCCTCGCACTGGATGTACAAGGACGATGCGGCGTCGCTCAACGAGCTGCAGAAGAAGACCCACCAGTGGCTGCAGTCGCTGCTGGAGATCCAGAGCCAGTCGGGCGATTCGCAGGAGTTCCTCGAGCACGTCAAGGTCAATCTGTTTCCCGACGAAGTCTACGTCTTCACGCCCAAGGGCCGGATCATGTCCCTGCCCAGGGGCGCCACCGCGGTGGACCTCGCCTACGCGGTGCACACCGACGTCGGCAACCGCTGCGTCGCGGCTAAGGTGAACGGCGAGCTGGTGCCGCTGCGGACCGAGTTGCGCAACGGCGACCGCGTCGAGGCGATCACCACCGGCTACGCCAAGCCCAACCCGGCCTGGCTGCAGTACGTGCGCACCGCCAAGGCGCGCTCCAACATCCGCCACTTCCTGAAGACCATGCAGTACGAGGAGTCCGCGGCGCTGGGCGAGCGGCTGCTGGAGCAGGCGCTAAAGGGCTACGGGGTGACGCTGGCGGACATCGGGGAGGCGAACTGGGAGCGGGTGATCCGCGAGACCGTCGGCCTCACTAAGGTGGAACTGCTGGCCGACATGGGCCTGGGCAAGCAGTTGCCCGCGGTGGTCGCGCGCCGCCTGGTGCTGCGCGCCGAGGGCGAGGCCAAGCCCCACGCCAAGGCGGCGAGCGTGGTGATCCGCGGCACCGAGGGCATGGCGGTGCAGCTCGCCAGTTGCTGTCGCCCGATCCCGGGCGACGCCATCGTGGGTTCCATCAAGAAGGGCCAGGGCCTGGTAGTGCACACCGCCGAATGCCGCCACATCGCGCGCTCGCGGCGCGCCCAGCCCGAGGCCTGGATCGACGTCGAGTGGGACCGGCAGCCGACGCGCCTGTTCCAGACCTCGATCAAGGTGATGGTGGCCAACGAGCGCGGCGTGCTCGCCAAGGTGGCCTCGGCGATCGCCGAGGCCGGCTCCAACATCGACTCCATCAGCATGGAGGAGGACCGCTCGGTGTACACCACGATGCTGTTCGTGGTGGAGGTCGCCAACCGCGCGCATCTGGCGCGCGTCATGCGCTCCATCCGCCGCCTGTCAGAAGCGAAGAAGCTGCTGCGGGTGCGGGAATAGCGCTACCAGCCCGACAGCACCAGCTTCCCGATCATTCCCTTCGATTCCAGCCTGGCGTGCGCCGCGCGCAGGTTGGCGGCGGTGATGGGCGAGAGCTTTTCGGTGAGGGTGGACTTCACCTCGCCAGCGTCGATCCAGCCGGCCACGCGCGCGAGCAGGCGGTGCTGCTCGATCATGTCCGCAGTCTGGAAGCTCGAGCGCACGAACATCCCCTCCCAGGCGAATCGCAGCGCCTTGCGCTGCAGGGCCATGATGTCGGCGGGCTTCTCGTTGCGCACGATCGTGCACACGCTGCCCTGGGGCTTCACCACGTCGGTAAGCTGGGTCCAGTACAGGTCGATGTCCGAGCAGATGAGGACGTAGTCCACTTCGCCCACGCCGATCGCCTTCAGCCCGTCCTTGAGCGGCTGGTGGTGGTTGATGACGTGCCGGGCGCCGTGGTCCCGGCACCACTTGATGCTTTCGGGTCGCGACGCGGTGGCGATCACCTCCAGCCCCAGCTTGCGGCCGATCTGGATCGCCATCGAGCCCACGCCGCCCGCGCCGGCGATCACCAGCAGCGTGGCGCCTTTGCTTTTCCCGTCGGGATCTACACCCATGCGGTCCACGATGCCCTCGTAGGCCGTGATCGTGGTGAGCGGCATTGCCGCGGCCTGCGCGAAATCCAGCGTCGCGGGCTTCTTCGCCACGATGCGCTCGTCGACCAGGTGCAGCTCGGCGTTGCTACCCGGGCGCTGGTTCGAGCCCGCGTAGTACACCGCGTCGCCCGGCTTGAAGAGCGTCACCTGGTCACCCACGGCCTGGACCACGCCGGCGGCGTCCCAGCCCAGGATCCGGGGGCCGGGCTTCGCGCCCGCGGCGCCCGGGTGAATGAGCATTCGCGTCTTGGTATCCACCGGATTCACGGAGATCGCCTCGATGCGCACCAGGATGTCGTGGCCCTGCGGCGCGGCGGAATCGGGCACCTCCGCGTCCACGAGCGAGCGCGGATCGGAGACAGGAAGGGGTTCGTTCGCTAGGATGGCTTTCATGGCATCGAGTTCTACCACAGGGGCGCTGGATCGCGATGCGCTTGTTAGGATGGACTGCGCCGACCCGCTTGCGGGGAAGCGCGAGGCGTTCGCGTTGCTGGCGAACATCATCTACCGGGACAGGAATTCCCTTGGGGCGCTTCCCAAGCGGGTCGTGGCGCGCATGCGCCGCGCCGTGGAGGAGGAAAGGAGGCAACGGCCTGATCCGCTCATGGAACGACGCTGGCTGGTATCCGGCGCCGCAACGCGCTGGGGCGGCGATCGCGCAGCTGGTCGGGGCGAAACCGGACGAAGTGATCGTGTGCGACTCGACCTCGGTGAACCTCTTCAAGACGCTGGTCGCGGCGCTGCGCCTGCGGCCGGCCCAGAAGATCGTCGTCTCCGAAAAAGGGAATTCCCCCACGGACCTCTACGTCAACGAGGGCGTGGCGGAGTTGATGGGCGTCGAGTTGCGCTGCGTCGAGCCGCAGGAGATCGAATCAGCGATCCGGGCGGCCGGAGCCGGACTCGCGGTTGTCCAGCTCACCCACGTCAACTACCGCAGCGGCCTCGTCTACGGCAGGGCGCGCATCACCCCAACTGAGCCTGATCGCGCTGGAGGAAGCGCTGGAGGTGTTCGAGGACGTGGACATGCAGGCGCTGCGCGCCAAGGGCAGCGCGCTGGGCGATTGTTTCATCCGGCTGGTGGACCAGGAACTCGCCGGCCACGGCTTCGGCCTCGCCAGCCCGCGGGAGGCGGCGCGGCGCGGCAGCCAGGTCTCTCTCACGCACCCGGAGGGCTACGCCGTCATGCAGGCGCTCATCGCGCGCGGCGTC
>SXNB01000279.1 GCA_005777205.1 Burkholderiales bacterium
GCTCCCGATTGACGAGAATCCGTAGAGCCTGAAAGGTGCGCGTCGCCGGATTCTGCCCGGCCTCTGGCCGTGCTTGCCGTTGACGGACCGCCGCACCCACGACAGCGGCAAGTTGCCCAGTGCGGAGGATCGGCTCGCGTTCCCGAGCAGCAACAATCGCCTTTGCAACCTGTTTAGCAAACCGTTCTTCCCCATAGCCAGCTATCGCCTCCGCGAGTTGTTGTTCTGAGGCCGTGGATATCCAGCGCGCCGCAGACACGCCACACGTCGGATCCATGCGCATGTCAAGCGGGCCATCGCCCCGCATCGAGAAGCCGCGCGCCGGGTCGTCCAGCTGCGGCGAGGACACGCCGAGGTCCGCGAGCACGCCCTGCACCAGGCCGATGCCCAGCGCATCGAGCACCCGGTCGAGCTCGCTGAAGGGCGCGTGGTGGATGGAGAAGCGCGGATCCGCGATCGACGCCGCGGCCGCGACCGCTTCCGGGTCGCGGTCCAGTGCCACCAGGCGCCCCGCAGGCCCAAGTCGCCCGAGGATGGCCCGGCTGTGGCCGCCGCGACCGAAGGTGAGATCGACGTAGATCCCCGAAATCGTCCCGGAGGGCGGCAGGTTCAATCCTGCCAACGCTTCCTCGAGCAGGACCGGGCGGTGCGAAAGGCGGTGAGCTGTCATCCGAGGCGTCCTCCGCGCCGCCGACGCTCACAGCGAGAAATCCTCCATGCCCTGCGGCGGCGTGCCGCCTCCGGTCAGGTTCGCCGCGGCAAGCTTGGCGCTCCACACGCTGGCTTCCCAGAGCTCGAAGTAGTGGCTCTGCCCGACCAGCATCGCCTCGCGCTCGAGCTTGGCGTGCATGCGCAGGCCGCTGGAGAGCAGCACGCGGCCGGAAGCGTCGGGCGCGACGTGTTCCTCGAAGCCGAGCAGCAGGCGTTTCCACCAGCTCGCCTGCGCGCTGAAGCTGGGGAACTTCGCCACCTGCTGGCGTACGCGCTCCCACTCGGTCTCGGGATAAAGCAACGCGCAACCTTCCGGATGCGCAGTGAGCACTAGCGTGCGGCCCGCGGCGAACAGCGCGTCACGATGGCGCGTCGGGACGGACAGGCGCCCCTTTGCGTCCAGCGTGACCAGCACTGCGCCGTGAAACGACCCACCCATTTGCCCGTGTCTCCCGCTTTTTTCCGCAGCAGGGGAAAGGAACCTCTGCTACGCCACTTTTTTCTACTTTTTCCTACTTTATTCGAAACCAGCTGGAACGGTCAAGCCAATAGAGGAGTTTTTCATAAATCTGACAATGACTTAGCACCACTTCGGAAGGCGAAAACTGAAAAGTAAATGATTTATATAAATCAAGTACTTATAAAATTTAGTCAAGGTGAATTATGAGCTTTCTCCCAGAGATGGCAAAAAGTGAGGGATCACTGACTTCGGGCAGCCCCGACAGCGGGTCGGGGCGCCTCCTGACCGCTAAGATTGGCCCCAATGATCGACAAAATCCTGCAATCCCCCGCGGCGGCGCTGGCCGACGTGCCCGACGGCGCCACCATCCTCATCGGCGGCTTCGGCAACGCCGGCATGCCGTCAGCGCTGATCGAGGCGCTGCTCGCGCAGGGCGCGAAGAACCTCACGGTGGTGAACAACAACGCGGGCAACGCGGATGGCGGACTGGCCGCGCTCATCGCCGCCAAGCGCGTGCGGAAGATCCTGTGTTCCTTCCCGCGCCAGACGGATTCGTGGCACTTCGACAAGGCCTGGCGCACGGGCGAACTCGAGCTCGAACTGGTGCCGCAGGGCACACTCGCCGAACGCATACGGGCCGCTGGCGCAGGCGTGGGCGCGTTCTACACCCCCACCGCGTTCGGCACCCGGCTCGCCGAGGGCAAGGAGACGCGCAACATCAATGGCCGCGACTACGTGCTCGAGTACCCGATCCACGGCGACTACGCGCTCATCAAGGCCGACCGCGCCGACCGCTGGGGCACCCTAGCCTACCGCAAGACGGCGCGCAATTTCGGGCCAATCAGGGCGGCGGCGGCGAAGTGCACCGTGGTGCAGGTGCGCGAGACGGTTGCGCTTGGCGCGATCGACCCGGAGCACGTGGTGACCCCTGGCATCTTCGTACAGCGCGTGGTGCAGATCGCAGCCCTGAGGAAGGTGGCATGAAGAAACTCGACCGCAACCAGATCGCCGCACGCGTGGTACGCGACATCCCCGAGGGCGCTTACGTCAACCTCGGCATCGGCCTGCCGACACTGGTGGCCAACCACATCCCGAAGGACCGCGAGGTGCTCCTGCACAGCGAGAACGGCATCCTCGGCCTGGGGCCCAAGCCCGCGCCAGGGCAGGAGGACGAGGACCTCATCGACGCAGGCAAGGCACCAGCGACCATTGTGCAGGGCGGCTCGTATTTCCACCATGCCGACTCGTTCGGGATGATCCGCGGAGGCCACATCGACATCTGCGTGCTCGGGGCGTTCCAGGTTGCGGCCAACGGCGACATCGCCAACTGGCACACCGGCGAGGCGGACGCGATTCCGGCCGTGGGCGGAGCGATGGATCTGGCGGCGGGCGCGAAACAGGTGTTCGTCACCATGGAGCACCTGACCAAGCAGGGCGAATCCAAGATCGTCGAGCGCTGCAGCTATCCCTTGACGGGCGTGCGCTGCGTGACGCGCGTGTATACGGACCTGGCGGTGATCGACATCAAGGCCGACGGCCTGCACCTGGTGGAGATCTGCGCCGAGGGGCTGAGTTTTGAGGAGTTGCAGAAGCTCAACGGGGTGCCGCTGAAGTGGAAGGCGGCCGCGTAGGCTCAGGCCGCCTGGAGTACGAAATCTACGTGAACGGCGTCATAGGGGAACTCGATCTTCCCGTTGGCGCCCTTGCGCAGCACGCCTGCAAAGAGGAGTGCGTGCAAGTCGCCGTGAACGGCCTTCACGTCCCGCCCGGTGCGGCGCGCCGCCTCGCGAAGCGACATCGTCCCGCCACCGGCCATCGACTTGGGCAATTCCCACCGCTTGGCGGTCAGGGCTTTCCACAGTAGCTCGGCCGATGCGAAGGAGATATGCGCACCGCTGGGCTTTCCGCTGAACGCATTCAGGGCGCGTTGCTTCACGGCTTGCCGGCTGGCGACAGACAACGTTACGGTTTTCATTTCAGCACCTCCTCAACGTCCTTTCAGAAGTTGGCGCGCAATTGGCTCGCGTCCTTAAACTGGTACGCATGCTTCCTCTCGCCGACATGCCGATGATCGCCCTTTCCCGCCTCATTGTCGTAGCGCAGGACGCAGACCCCGTTAACCACCCGCGCGAGCCGATACCTCAACTCGTGCTGCGCCCCTCGCACCGGCGACGGCGCCCGCCAAACCACCAGTTCGGCAAATGCCGAACCGCTCAATACGTGGCACTCGTCGAGCAGCAACTCTGCCGGAATGTTGGAGATTGCACCCACATTGGCCCCGCCGTCCAAAGGTCCGGCCTTGCGCGACCTCATACGCGCCTACTAACTGATCAGCGGGTCCCCGTCGCAAGCGCGATCCGCCGCCTGAGCCGCTCAGCCGCCTCGCGATCGCCCGCAGCCTCGGCGCGCTTCGCCTCCACTTCCAGCCACCCCAGCAGCGGCCGGCGCCAACCCTGAGCGGACGCAGTATCGATCGCTGCCGCAATCTGCGCCGGCGTGACCGTCGTGGTCCTGAACGCGACTCCAGCGGCGACAAGGCGCGAGAGCGCGTCCTCCGTAACCGTGTGCTTGCCCTTGCCCGCGAGGTAGTCCGCGTAGGCCAGCTCTTCGGCGCCCGCATCGCGCCGCAGCGCCTCGAAACCGGGGCAACTGTCGATCTCCAGGCTCGCGGTGCGCGCCGCGCAGCGGATCAGCTCGGCTCGCGCCAGCAGGTCGCCGCGCCCGGTGCGGCGGATCTCCTCCCTCGCACGCGCGAATTCCGCTTCCGCCAGCTTCGCGTTGCCCTCGAGGTAGTGCTTCTCGAAGCCCTGCAGCGCGGCGCGCGCGTCCAGCTGCCAGTCGGGCGGCGTCGGGCCGCCGGCACAGCTGGCGAGTAGCGCCGCCGGCGCCACCGCGGCGAGGAAAATGGTGGTCCGTCCCTGTTTTCTCACGGCAGCTTGATTTTTGCGTCGCGCTCGAAGGGCCACTTGCGGTTGATTTCCTCGATGAGCGAGGCGACCTTGCGCAGGCTCGCCTCGACTTCTCCGCGCAGTGCGCCCAGGTCCGCGCTGGCGCCAGCGACGTTCGCCGCCGCGGTTTTTGCGCTCGCGCCCACCGCCTGGGCGTCGGCCAGGATCACGTCCACCGCATTCAGGCGATCGCGCACTTCCGACAGCATGGTGTTCGCCTGTGCCACGGCCTTCTGCGTCTCGTCGGCGATGCCGCTGGCGCCGTAGAGGCGCAGATCGGTCTTGGCCACCACCGCGTCGAGCTTCAACGACACCCCGCCAAGGTTGGCGAGCAGCGCGTTGGCGCGGTCGATGGAGGCAATGACCTTGCGCGCGTTGTCCTCGTTGCCCAGTACCCCGCCCAGCACGCCGTACTTCCCCGCCATGCGCCCAGTTACCGCTTTCGCGTTGTCGATGCTCTGCTGCAGGCTGGAATTGCGCGCGGTCATGTTCTCCACGTTCTCCAGCGCCTGGCGGACGGTGGCGAGCATCAGCGGGATCTCGGCGTTGGCGTCGCCGCGCAGGATCGCGCGCTGGGCGCGGTCCGGCAGCGGCGGATCCTGCAGGTTGCCGGTGAAGGCGCGCAGCTTCGCCCCGCCCACCAGCGGGACGTCCATGACGAACACGGTGCTGGTGCGCAGCCAGCGCACTTCGCTCTCGGGCACGCGGATATGGATGCGCGCCTTGCCATCCTTGCCGAGCGACAGGCGCCGCACCCGACCGATCGGGAAGCCGGCGTAGGTGAGGTCCATGCCCACGGTCACGCCCTCGACATTGTCCGCCACCAGCGTCAGGCGCTGGAAGGTCTCGAAGGCGCCGCGCGCGTAGAGCACGTAGCCGATGAAGGCGATCGCGATCATGAAGGTGACGGCGAGCAGGATGCCCACCTTCACTCCCATGCTTCGCGGCGCCAGGCCGCCGGTGTCCGCCGGTGTCGGGTCCATGCTCAGACGTATTTCACCATCAAAACCACCACCTCGATGAGCAAGATGGCGAGGACCAGCTTCATCAGCCCGGCCAGCACCACCGCGGGCACCGATTTCATGCGGTCGCGCTCGGCCTCCAGGCCGGAGGCGATCGGGATCAGCGCCACCGCGGCGCCGAACAGGACGAACTTGAGCGCGAGGCCCACCAGCACCAGGTCGTCGAACACGGTGCCCACCACGCGCGTGAAGACGAAGAAGCCCGCGCGCGACGTGTGGAAGTAGGACCAGTAGGTGATCGCCAGCGCGAGCATGCCGCCCAGCGTCGTCAGCGCGAACACCGACAGCGCGATGGCGGCGACCCGGGGGACCAGCTCGCCGCGCAGTTCATCGGAGCCCGATTCGGCGGTGTCGTCCAGCTCCCCGGTGACCCGCATCACCGCGATCTCGGCGGCGACCGCGGTGCCGGAGCGAAAGGCGACGAAGAACACGGTGAGCAGCGGCACCAGTTCCAGCACCAGCACGCGCAGCACCAGCTCGAGCGAATACGGGGCGAGCCCATAGGCGCGCAGCGCACCGTCGGCGATCTGGATCAGCACCACGCTCAGCAGCGCGGTGAATGCCAGATACCCTGGCAGCACCTTCCAGGCCGAGAGGTAGACCTGGCGCACCGCGAGTTCCCGCGCCGCCGGGCCGTAGCTGGAGGGGGCGAGCGCCGCAACTGTGGCGTAGGCGGCGACGCGAAACAACCGCTGCCAGCTGCGCGGGCGCAGGAGAAAATCGGCAGCGGTTGCCATGGGTGGAGTTTACAATCTTCGCTTCCCCTAAGGAGACGACGTGACGAAAAAGAAACCCGAGGAACTGCGCAGCCACCGCTGGTTCGGCGTCAAGGACCTGCGCTCCTTCGGCCACCGCTCGCGCACCGCGCAAATGGGCTACGACCGCACGGACTACGCCGGCAAGCCGGTGATCGCGATCATCAACACCTGGAGCGACATCAACCAGTGCCACGCGCATTTCCGCCAGCGCGCCGAGGAGGTGAAGCGCGGCGTGTGGCAGGCGGGCGGTTTTCCGCTCGAGATGCCGGCGATCACGCTGTCGGAACC
>SXNB01000280.1 GCA_005777205.1 Burkholderiales bacterium
AACTTCGGCGGCACTGCGGTGGGCGGCATCGTCGGCAACCGTAAGATTTTCGGCGCGCTGGTCGCCGGCGTGGACCATATCCGCCACACGCACGACCTGGAGAAGAATGCGTTCTCGCGCGGCCAGCCTAAGCATGGCGCCGAATTGGCCGACGACCTCGAGCGCCTGTGCGCGCTGCACGACCCCTCCACCATTGCTGCGGTGATCGTGGAGCCGGTGGCCTGCTCGACGGGCGTGTTGGTGCCGCCGGTGGGGTACCTCGAGCGCCTGCGCGAGATCTGCACCAGGCACGGTATCCTGCTGATATTCGATGAGGTGATCACCGCCTTCGGCCGCCTGGGCAAGCCTTTCGGCTCGCAGCATTTCGGCGTCACGCCGGACCTCCTCACCTGCGCCAAAGGCATCACCAACGCCGCCGTGCCCATGGGCGCGGTGCTCATGAAGGAGGAGATCTACCAGGCCTTCATGGGCGGTCCGGAGAAGGCGATCGAGATGCCGCACGGCTACACCTACTCCGCCCATCCGCTCGCCTGCGCCGCAGGCCTCGCGACCCTGGAGGTGTACGAGGAGGAAGGGCTGCTGACGCGCGCCGCTGAACTCTTGCCCTACTGGGAGGAGCAGGCGCACTCGCTCAGGGGCCTGCCCAACGTGATCGACATCCGCAACATCGGCCTCATCGCGGCCATCGAGCTGGCGCCGTCGGCCGAAGGGCCGGGTCGCCGCGGGCTGGAAGCGCACGTACGGGCATTCGAGAAGGATGCCTACATCCGCGTTTCGGGCGACATCATCGCGCTCGCGCCGCCGTTGATCATCCAGAAGCCCCAAATCGACCAGCTGTTCGCCACCGTGCGGGACGTCCTCAAGACCCTGCCGTAGCGGTCGGGGCGGGTTTGGGCGGGGCGATCGAGTTCATCCTCAACGGCGAGCGCATCGCGCTTGCCGCGGTGGATCCGTCCCGCACCCTGCTCGCGTGGCTGCGCGAGGCGCGAGGCCTGACCGGCTCCAAGGAAGGCTGCGCTGAGGGTGACTGCGGCGCCTGCACCGTTGCGGTCCGGGAGCACGGCGCGGTGCGCCCGATCGCGAGTTGCATCGCCCTGCTGGGCGCGATGGATGGCCGCGAGCTCGTTACCGTTGAACATTTGAACGACCATCCCGCGCAGCGGGCGATGGTGCAGTGCCACGGCTCGCAATGCGGCTTCTGCACCCCAGGCTTCGTCATGGCGCTCTTCGCCCATTACGAATCCGGGGGGTCTGCGGACCGGGAATCACTGTGTGACGCGCTGGCTGGAAACCTGTGCCGTTGCACCGGCTACGCGCCGATCATCGCCGCGGGCGCGGCGATGGGGACAGTGCGACGCACCGTGGCGCCGGTCGCCGCGCCGCAGGCGGTGCTCGACTACGAGCACGACGGCAAGCGGTTCTTCGCGCCCGCGAGCGTCGCCAAGCTCGCAGCCTGGCTCGAGCAGCGGCCGCATGCGCGCATTCTTGCCGGGGGTACCGACCTCGGGCTCGAAGTCACCAAGGCCCATCGCGACTTGGACTGTGTCGTCCACCTCGGCAAGGTCGCTGAACTGAAGCGGATCGACGAATCGGAGCAGGCGCTGGAGCTTGGCGCGGCGGTGACCTACGCGGAGGCCTTCGAGGCCCTGGCGCGCATCCATCCTGATGTCGGCGAACTGGTGCGGCGCATTGGCGGCGCTCAGGTGCGCGCGGCCGGCACGCTGGGCGGCAACATCGCCAACGCCTCGCCTATTGGCGACAGCATGCCGCTGTTGCTGGCGCTGGGCTGCACGCTCACCTTACAGCGCGGCGCCGCGCAGCGGCAACTGGTGCTGGAGGACTTCTACACCGGCTATCGCAAGACTGCGCTCCGGCCGGGCGAGTTCATCCGTAGCCTGCGCATCGAGCGACTGCAGCACGGCGCGCGCTTCGGCGCCTACAAGCTGTCCAAGCGCTTCGATCAGGACATCTCAACGGTCTGCGCCGCGTTCCACGTCACCGAGGGCGCTCGGGCGCAATTCGGCTTTGGCGGCATGGCGGCCACGCCGGCACGCGCGCCGCGCGCGGAGGCGGCCTGGCGCGACGGCATCGAGGCGGCCTGCGCCGCGCTGGCGCAGGATTTCCAGCCGCTGTCGGACCACCGCGGCTCGGCCTGGTACCGCCTCGTTGCGGCGCAGAACCTGCTGCGCAAGTTCGCCGCTCGCGTCGGGCCGCGGGCGCTGCTCGAGGTGCGCGCGTGATCGGAGAGGCCTTCGCGCACGACAGCGCCGTATTGCACGTCTCCGGCGAGGCGCGCTACGTGGACGATCTGCCGGAACCCGCTGGCACGCTGCACGCGGCGCTCGGCATGGCAGCGGTTGCCCATGCGCGCATCCTGTCCATGGATCTGGATCCCGTACGGGCGGCGCAGGGCGTAAGAGCGGTGCTCGCAGCCGCAGACATTCCCGGCGCCAACAACATCGGGCCGGTGATCGCGGACGAACCGGTGTTCGCCTCGGACAGGGTCCTGTTCCACGGCCAGCCGCTGTTCGCCGTCGCTGCCGACACGGTCGAAGCAGCGCGGCGCGCGGCGCGCCTGGCCCGGATCCGCTACGAGTCCCTGGAACCGGTTCTTACCGTAGACCAGGCGATGCAGAAGCAGGCGTTCGTGCTGCCGTCGCTCAAGGTGGCGCGGGGGGATCCTGCCGCGGCGCTCGCCCGCGCCACCCACCGCATCCGCGGGCGCCTGCGCTGCGGCGGACAGGAGCATTTCTACCTCGAGGGCCAGGTCGCGCTGGCGATCCCCGGCGAGCGGGGCGAGATGCTGGTGCACGCTTCCACCCAGCACCCGAGCGAGATCCAGCACTTGGTGGCGGCGGCGCTGGGCAAGCCGAGTTCCGCAGTGACGGTGGAACTGCGGCGCCTGGGCGGCGGCTGCGGCGGCAAGGAGACCCAGGCTGCGGTATATGCGATAGCGGCAGCGCTGCTCGCGCGCACTACCGGACGCGCGGTGAAACTGCGTGTCGACCGCGACGACGACATGATCGGCACCGGCAAGCGCCATGACTTCCGCTACGACTACGAAGCCGGTTTTGACGCCGACGGGCGCCTCGCCGCGCTGGATCTGGACATGGCTTCGCGCTGCGGCATTTCGGCCGATCTATCGGCTGCGGTGAACGATCGTGCCGTATTCCACGCCGACAACTGCTATTTCCTCGAGAACGTGGCCATCGCCTCGCACCGCTGCCGCACGAACACGGTGTCGAACACGGC
>SXNB01000281.1 GCA_005777205.1 Burkholderiales bacterium
CACCGCTTTCCAACCGGGGGCGATGAACCACGCGCACGAGAACCATGTCACCATCGCGCTGGGCGCCAAGCTCGCGATCATCGGGCCCGACGGCAAGGAAGGCATGCTGCAGCACGCGCGCGAGTGCGCGGCCTCCGGGGTACCGTTCCTGTTCGATCCAGGACAGGGGCTGCCGATGTTCTCGAAGGCAGAGCTCGACGAGATGGTGCACCTCGCCGACTACCTCGCGGTGAACGACTACGAAGGGCGGCTGCTGGTGGAGAAGACCAGCCGCACGCTGGAGGGGATCGCGAAGGACTTGAAGGCGCTGGTCACTACCCTGGGCGCGGGCGGCTCCACCATTTACGCGGCGGGCAAGCGCTTTGAGATTCCGGCCGTCGCCGCCGACGCGCTGCTCGATCCCACCGGCTGCGGCGATGCCTATCGCTCCGGGCTGCTGTACGGCATTTCGCAGGGCTGGGACTGGGAGCGCAGCGGACGCCTCGCATCGGTGATGGGCTCGATCAAGATCGCGCATCGCGGCGGGCAGAACCACAAGCCATCGCGCGACGACATCGCCGCAAAGTTCAGGAAAGCGTTCGGCTCCTCGCCCTACTAGGCCAGCGCCGCCTTGATTTTCTCCGCGTAGTCCGCGAGCGTCTCGCGTGGCGGGTTCTTCACCGGCCAAGTGAGTTCCATGCCGTCGCCGGCGTGCCGCGGCAGCAGATGCACGTGGTAGTGGTAAACGGTTTGCCCGGCGGCCTTGCCGTTGGCCTGGTACACCGACAGGCCCTCGGGCGCGAAAGCGGCGCGGATCGCCTGTGCGACGCGATGGCAGGCGCGCGCAGCCGCCGCGGCCTGCTCCGCGTCGAGTTCGAACAGGTTCGCTGCGTGCTTTTTCACCGTCACCATCACATGGCCGGGATTGACCTGGCCGATATCCATGAAGGCGAGCGTGTGCTCGTCCTCGAATACGCGCGTCGAGGGAATCTGGCCCGCGATGATCTTGCAGAACACGCAATCGGTCATGCCGCCGCTCCGATGGTCTGGTAACCGGGCGAGGGTACCTGCGCCAGCCAGCGGTCTTCAAGCCGCAGTGCGGTAAGTTTCCCGCCCCAGACGCAACCGGTGTCCAGCGCCGCGATGCGTTCGGTGAGCCTCAGGCCGAGGGCGGACCAGTGGCCGAAGACGATGGCGGGTTCTTCGCGCTGCGGCCGGACGTCGAACCAGGCCGAGTACCCAGCGGGCGACTGCTCACCTTTGGCGTGGAAGTCCATCGTCCCGTCAGGCTTGCAGAAGCGCATCCGGGTCATCGCGTTCACGATCACGCGCAGGCGGTCCCAGCCGCCCAGGGAATCGTCCCAGCGCTCTGGCTTGCTGCCGTACATGTTGGACAGGAAATCGCGGTAGTTTGACGCGCGCAGGGCCTGTTCAACTTCCTTGCCCAGCGCCAGCGCTTTCGCCGTCGTCCATTCCGGCAGCAAACCGGCGTGCACCAGCGCGTAGCAGCCTTCGACATGGATCATGGGCCGCGTCCGCAACCAGTCCACCAGTTGCTTCGCGTCCGGCGCATCCAGCACGTCGTCGAAGGTATCGTCCCTGCGCTTGCGCTCGAAGCCCTCGAACTGCGTGATGAGGTGCAGGTCGTGGTTGCCCAGCACCACGACGGCGCGATCGCCCAGTTCCTTGACGAAGCGCAGCACCTGCAGGGACTTGGGGCCGCGGTTGACGAGGTCGCCGACGAACCACAGGCGGTCGTACGGCGGGTTGAAGCCGACGCGCGCGAGCAGCGCCTCGAGCTCATCGAAGCAGCCCTGAACGTCGCCGATTGCGTAGGTGGCCATTCGGATCAGGCCTCGGGGAGAAGTTCCTGCAATGCGTTCATCGTCTTCTGGGGAAAGCGCTCCAGAGGATAGTAGCGTGCGATGGTCTCCACCGCCTTTGCGTAGCTCCTGATATCGAGCAGGCGAAGCAGGAAGCGAAGGTCGTCCTCATCGTGAAACTCCGCGCCGATGCGGAACGCGAGGCATTTCATCGCCAGCAGGTAGTTCGGCTGCGCCACCATCACCCCCAGGTGACCCAGTTCCAGCCAGGGCCAGAACTCGCCGCGCTCGCTAAGGTAGCCCTTCACCGCGTTGTTCAGCCAGTCGGCCGCGACACCGGCGCGCATCGCGATCCGCGCCGCCGCTGCGCGCACTTCGGTGGCGGGGCGAAAATAGCCGTCCACGTCCTTGGTCGAAGGCCTGGCCGCATAGGCAAGGCACATCACCCCGCCGCCGACCAGGTACAACTCGCCTTTCGTGCGCTTTGCAGCCAGTTCCTCGTCGAGTTGGTCGAAAAGACGCCGCAGGTCCTTCGCCGTGAATCCCGGCACGTCAGACCTGCCCGCCAACCGCGGTATCTACGAACAGGCGGCGGCGCCGGAAAGCGGGGGGGGTGAGTTGGCGAGCAGATGCAGGCGCAGGCTTGCCAGCGTGCTGCCGAATACCGGGTGATCGAGCGGCGGGATGTCGCGAGTCCAATCGGACGGCAGGACAGACGCCGCCGCGCAGACGTGCTCGACCATTAGAGCCCTGTACTCAATGCCGCGAGCGCGAGGCGTCGGTCCCCGGGACCGGCAAGATCGCGCCCAAGCGTGCGCCACTCCTCGGCGCGGTCCGGGCGCGCCTTTGCAAGTACGTAGGCGGACAGGCCGAGGCCCGCCTGCCGTGCGGCACGCGCGAGGCGGCCCTTCTCGGCCGGCGTCACCCGGTTCTGGAGGTGGGCGGTCTTCACGCCGGCAGCATGCGCGACAGCTCAAGTGATATCAATACAGATGTAATGACACCGTATCAGAGCGCCGCGTCCAGCCGCCGGTACTGGATCGCCTCCGCGACGTGCGCGCTTCCCACGCCCGCGTCACCCGCGATATCCGCGATCGTGCGCGCCACCCGCAGTACCCGGTGGTACGCCCGCGCCGACAGCGACAGCTTCGCGATCGCCTGCCGCAGCAGATCCGCCGCCGCGGTATCGCAGGCGCAATGCTTCTCCGTCTCGCGCGGCCCCAGCCATGCATTGGGCTTGCCCTGCCGCGCCAGCTGGCGCTCGCGCGCCGCCGCTACGCGCGCCCGGACCGAGGCAGAACCTTCCCCCGGTTGCCCAGTCAGCTCCGTCTCCCGCGGCGCCGGCGCCTCCACCTTGATGTCGATCCGATCCGCCAGCGGCCCCGAGATCCGCGAGCGATAGCGCGCGATGGCCTGCGGCGCACACCTGCAGCGACCCGAGGCCTCACCCAGGTAGCCGCAGGGGCAGGGGTTCATGGCGGCGACGAACTGGAAGCGCGCCGGGAACACGACCTGGCGCGCGGCGCGCGCAATCGTAATCGTTCCAGACTCGACCGGCTCGCGCAGCGCTTCGAGCGCGCCGCGCTGGAATTCCGGCAGCTCGTCGAGGAACAACACGCCGTGGTGCGCGAGCGAAATCTCTCCCGGCCGCGGCGGACTGCCGCCGCCCACCAGGGCGACACTGGAGGCGCTGTGATGCGGCGCGCGGAACGGCCGCTCGCCCCAACGCGCCGGGTCGAAGCCGGTGAACGCCGCGCTCAGGATCGCCGCCGATTCCAGCGCCTCAGCCTCGGTCATGGGCGGCAGGATTCCGGGCAGCCGCACCGCCAGCAGCGACTTGCCGGTGCCGGGTGGACCGATCATGAGCAGCGCATGCGCGCCGGCCGCGGCGACTTCCAGCGCACGCCGCGCCTGCGCCTGGCCTTTAACCTCGCACAGGTCCGGATACACCGCGGCCGGGTGCATGGCGTCGTTCACGTACAGGCCGAGCGGCGCTTCACCCGCGAGGTGAGCGCAGACTTCCAGCAAGCTCCTTGCCGCTACGATGCGCGCACCCTTCGCCAGCGCCGCTTGTGCCGCGCTTGCCTTGGGCAGCACGAACGCGCGCCCCGCTCCGCCCGCACCCAGCGCCATGGCGAGCGCACCGCGCACGGCACGCAACTCGCCGGTGAGCGACAACTCGCCGGCAAACTCATGTCCCTCCAGTGCTGCGAACTTCAGGTGCCCGCTCGCGGCGAGGATGCACAGCGCAATCGGCAGGTCGAAGAGCCCGGAGTCCTTGGGCAGGTCGGCCGGCGCGAGG
>SXNB01000282.1 GCA_005777205.1 Burkholderiales bacterium
CATGCGCGGACTTGCCCAAGGGTGCCGGCAGAGCCTCCGCACAGATGGCGGCAGGGTCGCCCGTCGGTGTTTCCGCTCATCATCTGCCATCTTGACCTCGGTCACGGTGAGACCGGTGACGCCGACTTCCGACAGGGCCTCGCGGACTTCGTCCAGCTTGAAGGGTTTTACGATTGCTTCGATTTTCTTCATGGGTCTCCTCCGCTGAGGCATTCTACATCGTCAACCTATAATCAGGGCATGGCTACGACCTGGGCCGCACCGCCCGGCGCGCGCCCGGGCCTGTTGATCAGATTCGGCCGCGTTCTGACCGCGTTCAAGCTCAAGGGCCTCGCGCTGCATGTCTTCCGCGCGCTGGCGCGGCGGGATCCGGCTTGCGGCGAGGCCTGGAACTGCATCGGCTTCATCCTGACCGAGCGCCGGCGGCTCGAGGAAGCGCTCGACGCCTTCGACCGAGTCCGCGCCCTTGCACCCAATGACCCCGCTGCCCAGTTCAACGCCGCCTTCGTGCTGCAGCGGCTAGGGCGCCGTGCGGAGGCGATTGAGGGCTTGCGCCGCGCGCTGACGCTCGACCCAAGCCTTGAGCGCGCGCGCGCGGCCCTGCAACGTTCCGAAGCGCAGGAGAAAAATGGAACGTATTAGGGTCGCCGAGTCCCTGTCCGGCGTGAGCGCGGAGCAATGGAACGCCCTCGCCGCTGGCAATCCCTTCGCCGGCCACGCCTTCCTCGACGCGCTGGTGGAGACCGGCTGCGCCAGCGAGCGCAGCGGCTGGCTGCCGCAGTTCCTGTTGCTTGAGCGCGCGGGGCGGCTCGAAGCGGCGATGCCGCTGTTCCTGAAATCGCATTCCTACGGCGAGTACGTGTTCGACTGGGCCTGGGCCGACGCCTACAGCCGGCACGGTCTGGCGTATTACCCCAAGCTGCTTTCCGCCATTCCCTTTACCCCGGTGGGCGGCCCGCGGCTGATGGCGCGCAACAACGCCGACCGCGGTGCGCTGCTGGCCGGCGCGCTGGAGCTGGCCAAGCAGGCCTCCTCGCTGCACATCCTGTTTCCGCCGGAGGGAGAAGCCGCGCTCATGCAGGACGCCGGGATGATGCTGCGCCGGACGGTGCAGTTCCACTGGCGCAATGAAGGCTACGCGGATTTCGAGGAATTTCTCTCGCGCCTGACACGCCACCGCCGCAAGGTGATCCGCCAGGAGCGGCGCCGCGTGCGCGATGCCGGGGTTTCGATCCGGCGCTTGCAGGGCGGGGAAATCGAGCGCGGCCACTGGGAGTTCTTCGCGCGCTGCTACCGGCGCACCTACTCGGAGCACCGTTCCAGCCCGTACCTGAACCTAGAGTTTTTCCTGCGCATCGGCGAGGCCATGCCGCGGAACCTGGTCCTGATCCTGGCTGAGCGTGCCGGGCGGCCAATCGCGGCGGCGCTGGACGTCGCCTCGGCGAACGCGCTCTACGGCCGTTACTGGGGGGCGCTGGAACACGTGCCACTGCTGCATTTCGAGTGCTGCTACTACCAGGGCATCGAGCACGCGATCGAGAACGGCCTGGCGCGCTTCGAGGGCGGCGCGCAGGGCGAGCACAAGCTGTTCCGCGGCCTGCTGCCGGTGGAGGCGCAGTCCGCGCACTGGCTGGCGCACCCGCAGTTCGCGCGCGCGATCGAGGACTACCTGGCGAAAGAGCGCTCGGGGATCGCGCGCTACGTCGACGAATTGAACGAGTTGTCGCCGTTCAAAACGCCGGCTTCTTCCTAGCTGCGTTGTCGCGCTTTACCCCGCTCAGGATTTCCCTGCGCGCAGCAGGGGCGCCGGTCCAGCCCTTCACCTTCACCCACTTGCCGGGCTCTGGGTCCTTGTAGTGCTGGAAGAAGTGCGTGCTGGCGTTCAAGCGCGCCGGCGGCAGGTCGCGCGGCGAGCGGATGCCGCGGCACTGGCTGGTGACCCGGTCGATCGGAACCGCAAGCAGCTTGGCGTCCTTGATCGCCTCGTCGTCCATGCGCAGCATGCCCACCGACCGGCAGCGCACCGCCACGCCGGTGATCAGCGAATACGGCGAAATGACCAGGACGTCCCCCGGGTCGGCGTTCATCGGGATCTCGATGACGACGTTGGCGTCGTCCGGAACGGAACGGCCCGGGTTGACGCGGTCGAGTCTCATGCGAGGAATCTATAATGGGCAAACAACGGGAGGATTGGACATGAGACTCAAGGGCAAGGTTGCGATCGTCACCGGGGCTGCGAGTGGATTCGGCGTGGGCATCGCCAGGCGCTTCGCCGAGGAAGGCGCGGGCGTCGTGGTCGCGGACATCAACGACGCCGCCGGCCCGAAGGTGGCGGACGAGATCGCGAGCGCCGGCGGCAAGGCGGTGTACCTGCACGCCGACGTCACGCGCGGCCAGGACTGGGCGAACCTGGTCGGAGGCGCGCAGTCCGCGTTCGGCCGCCTGGACATCGTGGTCAACAACGCCGGCTGGACCCATCGGCGCAAGCCCTACGTGGAGGTCACCGAGGCCGAGTTCGACAAGGTCTACGCCATCAACGTGAAGAGTATCTACCTCTCGGCGCTGCACGCCCTGCCCGCGTTGCGCAAGCAGGGTGGGGGTTGCTTCGTCAACATCGCCTCCACCGCCGGCCTGCGTCCGCGGCCCGGCCTCACCGTGTACAACAGCTCCAAGGGCGCGGTGATCATTCTGAGCAAGTCCATGGCCGCGGAGTTCGGCCCGGACAAGGTGCGCGTGAACTGCGTCAACCCGGTATTCAGCCCGGACACGGCGCTGTCGGCGGAGTTCGCCGGCGGCGCAGTCACCGAGGAGGCGAGGAAGGCATTCCTGGCCACGATTCCGCTCGGGCGGTTCTCGACCGCGCTGGATGTAGCCAATGCCTGCCTCTACCTGGCCTCCGACGAGGCCGCGATGGTGAGTGGCAGCTGCATCGAGGTGGACGGGGCGAGGTGCGTGTAACCGCGAGCTACGCCTTGGGGTGCCTCCGCTTGAGGCGAACGTAGAGCGTCTTGCGCACCCGGGCCACGACGCCGCCCGCCTCGTCCTTCACGTTGACATGGAACTCGGGAAAGATCTTGCCGCCGTCCGCCGCCTGCTCGCGGATCTCGGCAATCCGGTACGCGCTGAGGTGGAAATGCGCGCTCACCGTGCCGCGTCCGGGGGCGACGTATTCGATGTGCCCTTCCTTGTCCCAGACCAGGTGCTCGGGACCGAGGTTCCTCATCAGCATGATCATGAAAAACGGATCGGTCATGGCG
This sequence comes from Burkholderiales bacterium, assembly GCA_005777205.1. GTDB lineage: Bacteria > Pseudomonadota > Gammaproteobacteria > Burkholderiales > SG8-39 > RBG-16-66-20. Next base: position 3,258 of record SXNB01000282.1, read on the forward strand.
TACAGGCTGCCGCCGAAGTGGGTGCCGACGTAGTTGCGGTTCAGGCGCCCGAGCTTGAGCACCAACACAGCGTCGCGAAAGTCGTCCGACAGGCTCTTGACGCTGATCCCGGCGCCGAGGAACGGCGGCCAGTACTTCATGCCCCAGCGCAGGAGCCGGGCCTCCATCTTCATGGCGCTAGGATTCGATCCGCTTGCCGCTGGCAGCGTCAAACCAGTGCATGTTCTTCTGCTTGTAGCGCAGCGGCAGCTTGCCTGCCTGGGCACTCGCGTCCGCCGGCAGGCGCGCCGCGACACGAGCGCTTTCGCCATCGCCAACATGGCCGTAGACGATGATATCGGCGCCAAGCGGCTCGATCAGGTCGACGTCGATCGTCAGCATGGCCTCCGAGGCGGCGCAGGGCTCCATGTGCTCCGGACGCACACCAAGCAACTTGCCGTCCTTCGGGATCAGGTTCATCGGCGGCGAGCCGATGAAGCTGGCG
>SXNB01000283.1 GCA_005777205.1 Burkholderiales bacterium
CGATGTCGCCACGGTGGCGCGGTCCCAGCTTCTGGACCGCGATCGCCTGCGTCATGCGGGCCAGGATCAGGTGAAGGCGGCGGTGACGCGTTGGAACGGACGCAGCACCAGCGTGCGCAGGCCGCTTCACGAAATCGATCGGCCCGATGAGGATATCGGCCAGGAACTCGGCGCGGGCGAGGTGAGCCTCGGCCAGCAGCCGGTCATGGGCGCCCATCTGGATCTGCTGCAGGCGGTCCAGGGGGGTACTGTCTTCAAGTTTAGAATTGCTAATCGCCGAACGCAATACGATTCTCCAGTGCCATAGGATTTGTGGTCAGAAATTGTGTTAAAAACCATAAAAGTAATATTTATTAATATGCAATAAATGCAATGTCTTGCATAGCTTTAGTGAGAACGTTTATAGGGCATTTAGTTGCATTGCAACAACGTATGTTTTCTCCAGCTATGAATAGAAAAGCTAACGAATATGTGGAATTCGGCCGGCGTCTGCCGCCGCTGAACGCGCTGCGCGCCTTCGAGGTTGCCGCCCGCCATCTCAGCTTTGCGGTCGCGGCGCGGGAGCTGCATGTCACGCCGGCGGCTATCAGCCATCAGATCAAGGGTCTGGAAGCGCACCTGGGGGTGGAGTTGTTCCGGCGCCGCAACCGCGGACTGGAACTCACGCCTGCGGCGCGCGCCTGCCTGCCGCGCCTGTCGGAGGGCTTCGACCGCATCGCCGAGGCGGTGGAGCGGCTGCGGGCGGAGGGCGAGTCGGCTTCGCTCAATGTCAGTTCCGCGCCCTCGTTCGCCACCAAGTGGCTCGCGCCGAGGCTGCACCGCTTTGCCGCCGCGCACCCGGAACTGGATGTGCGCATCAACGCCAGCACGCGCCTGGTGGACCTGAGCCGCCACGACGCCCCGGCCGCCGGCGAGCACAGCCTGTCCACGCTGGATGATGCCGACATCGGCATCCGCTTCGGCACCGGCAGCTATCCCGGCTACCGCGTCGACAAGCTGTTCTCGGTGATGGTGACGCCGGTGTGCAGCCCCAGGCTGAAGAATGCGAAGGACCTGCGCCGCCAGGTCCTGATACACGACAACCTGAGCGCCGACGATGGCCGTCCGCTGTGGGACGCGTGGCTGGAGGCGGCCTGCATCGAGCGCGTGGACACCGCGCGGGGCATGCGCTTCAACCACTCGGCGCTCGCCCTGGAGGCCGCCGCCGACGGCCTCGGGGTCGCGCTTGGCATGCCAGTGCTGGCGGGGGCGGACATTGCCGCGGGCAGGCTGGCCAAGCCCTTCGAGCTGGAATTGCCGATCGGCTTCGCCTACTACCTAGTGTGCGCGGAAGCGTCCTTCACGCGGCCCGACGTCGCCGCGTTCCGCGGCTGGATATTGGAGGAGGCGGCCGTCTCAGCGAAGGCAAAGAAATAGGCGCGCGGCCAGGCCGCCGCCTTCGCGAGCCGCCAGTTCAAGCCGGCCGCCGTGCGCGCGCGCAACGCGCTCCACGATCGCCAGCCCCAGGCCCGAGCCGCCTCCGTTGCGGGCGTCGTCCAGCCGCGTAAACGGGCGCTTGAGGCGCTCGATTTCCGTTGCCGGGATGCCCGGTCCGCTGTCGAGCACTTCGATCACCGCGAGATTGCCCTCGAGGCGGGTCGCGACCTCGACCGCGCCGCCGGCGTGGCGCAATGCATTGTTGACCAGGTTGCCGATGGCACGGCGCAGGGCGAGCGGGGCGAAGGCGAGGCGCGGCAAGCCCCCAGCGCGAAACGCGACCTGCTCGCCGAGCCTCGCGGACGCCGCAGCGACGTCGGCTGCGAGCCCTTCCAGGTCGCCCTCGGCGCGCGCCTCGTCCTCGCCGCGGGCGTAATCCAGGAACTGGCCGATAACGCGGTCCATCTCCTTGATGTCCGTGCCCATGCCTTCGGCGATGTCCGGCTTGGCGCCGCTCATCTCCAGCGCCAGGCGTACGCGCGACAGCGGCGTGCGCAGGTCGTGGGAAATGCCGGCGAGCACCGTCGCCCTTTCCCGCTCCAGTTCGTCCAGGTCCGAGGCCATGCGGTTGAATGCGGCAGCCACGGTGCGCAATTCGCGCGGGCCGCTTTCGGCTAGCGGCTGGTGAGCCTCGCCGCGGCCCAGGCGCCCGGCGGCGCGCGTCACCTCGGCGAGCGGGCGCGCGATGCGCGACGCGATAAACCATGCTGCGGCGAGCGCCAGGGCAAGCAGTGCCAAGCCCCAGCCAAGCAGGCCCAGGCCGAGGCCGGGTTCGAAGCGCTCGCGCGGCAGCATCACCCAGTACTCGTCCTCGTCCATGGTGAAGCTGACCCAGAAGCCCTCAACCTCGTCGAGGGCGTAGGCGAAGCGCGTGGCCGGACCCAGCGCGGCGCGCACCCGGCCCGCCACCATGCCAAACCGGGGTTCGGGCGGCAGCGGCTCGAGCTTCTCAGCGGCAGTCATCGGCGTGATGCGGATACCTTCGCGCTCGTTCAGCTCCAGCAGCAGTTCGCGGCGCAGGAACGGGTCAGCGTTGAGCAGCGCGGCGCGCGTCAGGTTCACCGTGCTCACGGTCTGCTGAGCCAGCTCGCGCGCGCGCGGTTCGCGCTCATGGATGCGATAAATCTGGAACGAGGCTAGCGCGCTGACCACGAGCAGCAGCGCGACGAGCAGGTAGGCTCTTGAGAAAAGGCTCAATCGGCCTCGGGTACGAATAGGTAGCCGAAGCCCCACACCGTCTGGATATGGCGCGGCTGCGCGGGATCGGCCTCGATGATCTTGCGCAGGCGTGAGATCTGGACGTCGATGGTGCGGTCGAACACCTCGTACTCGCGGCCGCGCGCCAGCTCCATCAGCTTGTCGCGTGACAGTGGCGCGCGAGGATGCTGCACCAGCACCTTCAGCACCGAGTACTCGCCGGTGGTGAGCGACACCGGCTTGCCGTCTCGGCGCAGCTGCCGGGTGGCGAGGTTGAACTCGAAGGCGCCAAAGCGGTGCAGGCCGGACTCGGTGTCGGGCGCCCCCGGCGGGCCGCCGGCGGGCCGGCGCCGCAGCAACGCGTGGATCCGCGCCACCAGTTCGCGCGGGTTGAATGGCGTGGGCCGGTAGTCGTCAGCGCCCATCTCCAGGCCCACGATGCGTTCCACCTCGTCGCCTTTGGCGGTGAGCATCAGGATCGCGGGGGCGTTCCCCGCGGCGCGCAGTCGCCGGCAGATGGCGAGGCCGTCCTCGCCCGGTAGCATCAGATCGAGTACCACCAGGTCGTAGCGCTCGCGCGCGAGCTGTTTGTCCATGCCCGGGCCGTCATGCACGGCCTTGACCTCCAGGTCCTGCTCGCCGAGGTAGCGCACCAGCAGGTCCCGCAGGCGCGGGTCGTCGTCCACCACTAGGACGCGGGTCTTCAGGCGCTTTTTCCCTTCATTCATGGCGAGCAGGGTAGCAAGCTGGCGGGGACATGAGGAAAAAACGTGTTACGCCCCGCCGCGGTGGACACGTATTGTTACAAAGTCGATCCTGGCGGGCGGGCAACCTCGCCGGAACCTTCGTACCATGCGAGGGTGAGAAAAGCCTTCTTCGTCCTGGCAATGCTGATCGCGGCCGGTCCGGTCCATTCTGGATCCGGTGGCTGGAACGCGTTCCAACCGCTGCCGCTGCCGCTGCCGCAGCTGCAGGGCGAGCCGCGCCATATGCCCCCTCCAGGCGGCCGCAAGCGCGGGGACGAACGGCGCCGCCTGCGCGAGGAAGTGCGCGAGGGCAGGCTGCCGCGCGATGAAGCGGCGCGGCAGTACCGGGAACGTTTTCCGAAGCGCCAGCACCCGGAGCGGCGTCGGATGTCGCACGAGGAGCGCGAGCAGATGCGGCGCGACATTCACGAGGCCAACCACAACCCGCGCAAGCGCTAGGCGGCGACCTTGCCCAGCAGGTGGGCGCTTGAATTGGCGTAGCAGCGCAGCACGGGGCGCTCTCTGCCGATCGCGCAGAACACGCCATCCTTCTCACCCACCAGGTGGCGCGAGATCAGCATGCGCAGGCCGACGTGCGTGGCGGTGTCGAAGTCCTTGCGGGGGATCTAGACGTGCGCGCCGGTGGCATCGAGCGCATCGAGCATGCGCTTCGCCTCGGCCTTCAGTTCCAGCTCGGTCCAGTCCCGTTCGGGATCGCGCGCGAACACCCCTGCCATGAGCGGCACCGGCACCACGGGCACGATGCGCCCGACCGCGTCCATCAGGTGCCTGCCCAGGTCGCTGATCGTAGCCTTGCGTACGTCTCCCGACAGTTTCTGGAAATCAAGTCTGCGCGCGCGACTGTAGTCGCGCATGGACATCGGGGCGCCGAAATTGACGCAGGCGTGGCCGAAGCGGTGCCAGTCGCTGTTCAGCACCAAGCGCAGGTTGTGGACCTCGAAGCCGAGCGGGACGCACGCCGATGCGCAACCGGGTCGAGACCCTTCGGGCACGCGGTTGGCAAACCCAGCCACGAACTAGAGCAGGCCGGGCGTGAGCAGCTTGTCATAGGCCGCCCATGCTGCAAGCGTCCCGGCGATCACCGCCAGCCAGACCAGAACCTGAATCAAAAGCACCTTGCTTCCGTGCGGGTAAGCCTATACGTGTCCGCGGGATCGCATCGAGCAGGTTATCCGCCAGACCTCGCGCTCCGTCGTTCCCGGTACAGCAGGTAGCCCCCGCTCGCGATCACGATCGCGCAGCCCACGACCACCGGCGCGTCCGGCAGGTCGCCGAACACCAGGTACCCCAGCAGCACCATCCAGATGATCTGCTGGTAGAGGAAGGGCCCCAGTACCGAGGCGGGCGCGTAGCGGTGCGCGAGCGCGAGCAGGTAGTGGCCCATGCCACCGGCGATACCGATCACCACCGCTACCGTCCAGGGCAGCCAGCCCTCGGGGGCTTGCCACACCGCGATCGCGAACGGCGCCAACGTCACCACCGCCACCGCGCCTGCGATGAATTGTGTCGCCTCGGCCGAATCGTAGGTCGCGAGGTGGCGGGTGAAGAGGTTGAACAGGGCATAGAGCACGGCGTTCGCGAGCGCGAGCAGCAGCGCCGGATGGAACGCGTCAGTGCCGGGACGCACGATCACCAGCACGCCGATGAAGCCCACGAAGATCGCGATCCACCGCGGACGATCCAGGCGCTCTCCCAGCAGCGGGGCAGCGAAGATGGCGATCAGGATCGGAACCGTGAACTGGATCGCGCCGGTCTCTGCGAGCTGCAGGTACTGCAGCGCCCAGAAGTTCAACCCGGTCATCACCGGCAGGAAGCAGCCGCGCCCGAGCTGCAGCCAGGGCCGCCGGGTGCGCACCAGCGCCAGGCCGTGGCGCGGCGCGAGCAGGGCGGTGGTGAACACAAAGTGCATGAAGAACCGCAGGAACACCACTTCCATCACGGGCAGCGAGCTCACCAGCCACTTCGCGCCAGCGTCCAGCACCGCGAAGCAGAAGAACGTGATGGAGATCAGGCCGATACCGAGCAGGCGGCCCCTTGCGTTGTCCGAATGCACGCGACTATTTCAGCGCACGGATCACGGCGTTGGTCACCGCCTTCGTGTCATGCGCCCCGCCCAGGTCCGGCGTGAACACCTGTTCCTCAGTGGTGCGCTCGATGGCTTTCATCAGCCGCGCCGCCGCCTTCGCCTCGCCCAGGTGCTCCAGCATCATCGAGGCGGTCCAGAAAGTGGCGATTGGGTTGGCGATGCCTTTGCCG
>SXNB01000284.1 GCA_005777205.1 Burkholderiales bacterium
ATGCAGGAACACCGGGAAGTCCTTGCCGACGGGACGAAAACCCGCGGCGGTCATCTCCTCCGGGGTGGCGCCGACCACGACCCAGTCGCGGTCCACTACCGCCTCGCCAAGCAGCTCGTCGCGAACCGCGCCGCCGACGACGTAGGCCTTCACTACGGGGTCAGCGCCGCGCGCGCCAGCGCAGGACCGGGTAGCGCTCGCGCGGACCGGCGGGCGCGAGCCAGGATGGCGCCGCGGCTTCCAGCGCGGTGGGCACCAGGCCGAAGGGCAGCGGGCTGGCGGTGACGTTCGGTACCTGCATGGAGCGCAGGTTGTCGCGCGTAATGAGCGGGCCCGGCAGCTGCTCCATCACCGCCGCCTGCAGCCAGGCCGCCGCATCCGGCAGCCCGATCACCAGTCGCACGCGACCGGTGGTCCTGCAGACGACCTTCACCAGCTCACGCAGCGTGTATTCCTTCGGCCCACCGAGGTCGTAGCTTCCGCGCGCATCGCGGCTGCCGAGCGCGGCGAGGAAGGCCGCCACCACGTCGCCGACGTACACCGGCTGGAAGCGCGCCTCCGGGCAGGCGAGCGGCAGCACCGGCGCGAGGCCAGCGAGCGTCGCGAACAGGTTCAGGAAGTGGTCGTCGGGGCCAAAGATCACCGAGGGGCGGAACACGCAACCGGCGAGATCATCGGCGTCGAGCACCGCGCGCTCGCCTAGGCCCTTGGAGCGCAGGTACTCCGAGGGCGCCGAGAGCGAGGCGCCCAGCGCGCTCATGTGCAACAGGCGCTGCACGCCGGCGTCACGGCAGGCCGACACCAGCGCCCGCGGAAGCTCGACGTGGGCGGCGGCGAAATCCGGGCCATAGTCGTTGGGACCACGCTTGCCACCGCGGCGGCTGTGCAGCACCCCGACGAGGTTGATCACAGCGTCACGCCCGCGCGCCAGGCGCGCCAGCGCGTACTCGTCGCCCGGGTCGCACTCCAGCACCTCCACCGTGGGCAGCAGGATCAGGTGCTTGGCGCGCTCGCGCCGCCGCGTGGGCACGGTGATGCGCGCGCCGCGTGCGGCCAGCGCGGCGACCAGGTGGCGGCCAACGAAGCCGCTGCCACCGACCACCAGGAAATTCTCGTTCTTCATCCGGGTTCCGCTTTCGTGAGCCGGGATTATGGACTAGGGCAGGTTTTCGTTGAAGCGATCGGTGGGGGCCCTGGCCGGGATGATGCCCATGCGGTCCTTGAGCGGCACCGGGTTGCCGCCGTAGAGATGGGCATAGAACACGGTGTTCGCCATCACCCGCTTGACGTAGTCCCGCGTCTCGTTGAAAGGAATGGATTCGGCGTAGATCGCGCCCTCGAGCGGCTTGGAATCGCGCCAGCGCCGCGCCCGGCCGGGGCCGGCGTTGTAGGCGGCGGAGGCGAGCACCGGGTGACCGAGTTCATCGAGTACCATCTTGAGGTAGCGCGTGCCGAGCACCACGTTGGTATCCACCTCGACCACGCGCGCCGGGCTGTAATTGAGCCCGATGCGACTGGCAACCCAGCGCGCGGTGGCCGGCATCAGCTGCATCAGGCCCTGCGCGCCGGCGGAGGATTTCGCGTTGACGATGAAGCGGCTCTCCTGGCGCACCAACCCCAGCACCCAGGCCTCCTCGATGTCGAATGCGCGTGCCTGCTCGCGGAAAATATCGCGATAGGGCGCCAGGTACCGGTACTTGAAATTGTGCGTGACGGAGGTGCGGTCCGCGGTGTTGATGACGCGGTCGTGGATGTCGTGGCGACGCGCCAGTTCCGCCGTCGCCAGCAATTGCGAATCGTCCATGGCGCGGATGGTGAAGAACCACTCGCGCGTGCCTTCGGTGCGCAGCCCCAGCCGGTAGAGCTCCAACGCACGCGCGAGGCCCGGGTTGCGCGCCGCAGCCGTGACTTCGGCCGCGCTGGCGACATGGAACGGCTGCGGCGGCGTCGGGACATAGCCCAGCTCCTCAGCGGCGAGCAGGCCGTAGAAATTCGGTTGCCCGGAAATACGCGTGAAATACGCGCGCGCGCCTTCGACGTTGCCCTGCGCACCGAGGGCGCGCCCGTACCAGTAGCTCCAGGTCGGATCCTGGCGCGCCAGCGCCGACATCGGATCGATGGCGTCGCGCACTGCCTGCCAGTCCGCAGCGCGCAGGGCGGCGCGCGCCTTCCAGGCCAACTGCTCGTCGGACATCCCGGTATCGCCCGCCTGCTTGAACCAGGCGAGACCCTCAGACTGCAGGCGCCGCGACGCCTCGAAGCCAATGCGGCCCCAGAGATAGCGCCGGTCCGCGTCCGACAGCCGCGCGCCGGCCTTCCCGCGCAGCGCTTCCGCCGCGGCCTGCGGGTCACTGCGCGCGAGGCGGGCAAAGGCGAGCAACACCATCTCGCGCACCGCGCGGCGCTCCAGCGCGCCGGGCGGATGAGCGAGGAACTTCTGCGGCGTGGTGCTCGCCTGCGACAGCAGCCGCTCATCGGGGGCCTCGCCCGCGGGCAGGTGCGTGAACGCGCGCCGCGCCGCCCCCATCTGCCCGTTCTCCAGCAGCAGGCGCAGACGCTGCCAGACTACGTCGGGCCCGGCCTCGCCGGCCTCCACCTTGCGGCCAGCGAGCGTCGCGCAGCCCTCGGGCAGCTCCTTGGGCTCGCTCCAGATCACGCGCGCTTCTTCGAAGGCGCTGGTGTCGCCGCGCTCCAGGCGCGCAATCCAGCTGTAGCAGCGTATATCCAGGTCGTCGGTCACCAGGGGCCCGAGCTCGCGCTCAAAAGCCTGCCACTGGCTGCGCTTGCCCAGGACTTTGAGCCAGTCGGCGCGCAGGCGGTCGGCGACATAACTGCCCGCTTGCGACTGCAGGAAGGACTGGATATCGGCCTGCGGCATGTCCTCCAGCCGCAGCTTCAGGCGCCAGTACTCGAGGTACGGCGCCAGTACGTGCTGTTCCATTCCGGCCGAGGCGCGCGCCAATTTCACCGCATCGCCGGCGCGGAATGCGGCGTGCGCAGCTAACATGGTGTCGTCCAACGAGGCGGCCTTAGCCGCGCGCTTGCCCTGCGCGAAAGCCGGCGCGGCCAGGCCCGACAGCAGCAGCAGAACGAGTAAACGCCTAAAAATCATGGGGTAAGCATACACCGCGCATGGAGGGAAAAGAGCTCATCGAGTGGCGCAAAACCGAGCGGCGGCGTCTGGTCGCGGCGCGCGAGTCGCTCGACGCGGAAACGCTGGAGCGCTTGCGCCACACGATAGACGCCGTGCTCGAGAGATCGTTTCCAGAACTGGCCGCGGCGACGCTCGCGTTCTGCTGGCCGATCCGCGGCGAATACGATGCGAGGCACCTCGCAAGAACGCTCCGCGGGCGCGGCGCATTGACAGCCTTGCCGGTCGTGGTGGCGCCCGGCCAACCCCTGGTCTTCCGCGAGTGGCATCCGGGCGTTGAACTGGCCATGGGCGCGCTCGACATCCCGTATCCGAAGGTTTCGGCTGAAGTGATGCCGAGCGCGGTGCTGCTGCCGATGAACGGATGGGATCAGGCCGGCTTCCGCCTGGGCTACGGTGGCGGCTTCTTCGATCGGACACTGAGTGCGCTCGCGAAGCGGCCTGCGATCATCGGTGTCGGCTACGAACTGGGGCGCATGGACACCATCCATCCGCAGCCCTGGGACATCTCTGTCGACTGGTTGGCGACCGAGCGAGGCGTCTATCGCCGTGATCCGGATGGCTTGGTGTTCCTCGGCGGGCCAGCTCAGTGAGCGCGGGGACCGAAGACCACGCCCTCGGGCTCCTGAGTTCGGTATTCGGCTTCCCTGCCTTCCGCGGCGCGCAGAGCGAGATCGTTCACCATGTTGCCGGCGGCGGCGATGCGCTCGTGCTGATGCCCACCGGCGGCGGCAAGTC
>SXNB01000285.1 GCA_005777205.1 Burkholderiales bacterium
CGCGAAAGCCGAGGCGGCGCGCGAGATTAGTTTGCAGCAGGGCAAGCTGGATGAACTGGTGGACGAGCAGCGCAAGCGCGTGGCAGACGACCGCGCGGAACTGCAGGGCTTGCAGCAGCTGATGTTCCTGGAAGGCGCAACCGCTCGCCTACAACAAGGACAATCAGGAGGACAAGGAACCGCTGTTCGACACCGTGGACACACTCAAGGATTGCCTGGTCGCGTTCACCGGCATGGTCGCAGGGCTGGAGCCGCAGGCGAAGGCGATGCGCGCTGCGGCGCTCGAGGGCCATGCCACCGCCACCGACCTGGCCGATTACCTGGTGCGCAAGGGGATTGCGTTCCGCGACGCGCACGAGGCCGTGGCGCGCGCGGTGCGCGAGGCCGAGCGGCGCGGCTGCGGCCTCGCAGCGCTGTCGCTCGCGGACCTGAAGCGCTTCCACGCCGCGATCGGCCGCGACGCACTGCGCGCCCTCTCGCTCGAGGGTTCGGTGGCCGCGCGCGACCATCCCGGTGGCACCGCGCCGGCGCAGGTGCGCAGAGCCGTCGCGGCCGCGCGGCGGCGCCTCGCCCGGGCCAGGCCATGAGCGGAGCGCTGAAGTACCAGCGCATCAGCAAGTATGAGGTGGTGAAGAAGCTCGTGGAGGGCGCCAGCTCCGAGGTCTACCTTTGCCATGACCCGTTCAGCGAGCGCGATGTCGCCGTGAAGGTGGTGTTCACCAAGGTGTTCAAGGACCCCGAGCGCGGCAAGCTGTACAAGAAGCTGTTCGTCACTGAGAGCTCGCTCGCCGGCAAGCTCGCGCACCCGGAAATCTGCCAGATCTACGACGCGGTGGCCGACCAGGACCTGCACTACATCGTGATGGAGTACGTCGACGGCGGCACGCTGGAGGGGTTCTGCCATCCCGATGGCCTGCTGCCGGTGCAGAAGGTGGTGGAAATGGTCTTCAAGTGCACCCGGGCGCTGGAGTTCGCGCACAAGGCGGGCATCACCCACCGCGACATGCAGCCAGCGAACATCCTCTTCGCTGGCGACACCGATATCAAGGTAACCGACTTCGGCGCTGCGCTGATCGCCAGCGGCGAAACGACGCGGATATTCGCCATCGGCTCGCCCGCCTGCATGTCGCTGCAGCAGGTGAAGGAGGAAGCAGCATCCGCTGGACCATCGCACCGACATCTACTAGGTCGGCGTGGTGATGTACCACCTGCTCACCGCACGCCTGCCGTTCCAGGCCAGCAACAATTTCAGCCTGATCTACCAGATCACCAACGTCGACCCGCTGCCGCCCTCCTCCTTCCGCCCGGAGGTCCCGCCCGCGGTGGACGAGATCGTGCGCCGCGTCATGGCCAAGGACCTGGAGCAGCGCTACGCGAATTGGGAGAACTTTTCGCTCGATCTTGCCGAGGTGTTCCGCGGCGAGGCGCTGCCCGCGCGCGGCGGCGAGATCCGGGACTTCGCGGATTCCAACAAGTTCGAGACCCTGCGCGCCCTGCCATTCTTCGAGACCTTCTCGGACGCCGAGCTCTGGGAGGTGGCGCTGATTTCGGCCTGGCGCGGCGCGCGCCCTGGCGAGACGCTGATGAAGGAAGGCGAGCCGGGCGACCATTTCTGCAGCCTGGCCGACGGCTAGGTCAAGGTGACCAAGAAGGGCAAGCTGCTCAATGTGCTGCACTAGGGCGAGTGCTTCGGCGAGATGGCCTACCTGCAGAAGGCGGGCGACCAGCACCGCGTCGCCGACGCCACCGTGATGACCAAGGCCAAGATCATCTCGGTGCCGACCGCAAGGTTGGACGCGGCCTCGGAGGCCTGCCGCCACAAGTTCGACCGCGCCTTCATGGCGATGCTGGTCGAGCGCCTGATGATGGCGAACATCCGCCTCTCCGGCGTCTGGCGGACCGACAACAGACCGACCATAACCAGGCAAGGGGAATTTCATGATCGAGCTCTACGCGGCAGGCACCTCCAACGGCATGCGCGCGCGCATCGCCCTCGAGGAATGCGGCCTGGCTTACCGGTTCCACGCCGTTGACCTCGCCAAGGGCGAGAACCGCACGCCGCAGTTCCTCGCCATGAACCCGTTCGGCGCGATCCCGGTGCTAAAGGATAGCGACGGGCCCGGCGGCAAGCCGGTGCTCATCTCGCAATCGACCGCGATCCTGCTGTACTGTGCCGAGAAGTCCGGCCGCCACCTGCCGCAGGATCCGGCGGCGCGCCCAGCGATGCTGGAGGCACTGATGCGAGCCTCGACCGACCTCACGCCGATGTTCGGCGCAGTCACCCTCGCCTCTCGCATGAAAGAGTCGCACCCGGCGACCGTGGCGGAATTCAAGAGCCGTATGCAAGGCCAATTCAAGACCTGGGACGGGATCCTTGCCGCGCAACGCTACGCCGCAAGCGCGGAACTCACCATCGCCGACCTGTCGCTCTACGCCGGCTATTGGCGCACCAAGGGCGCCCTGCCCGAGCTGGTCGCCGGTAACCCGAATCTCGAGCGCTGGGCCGGCGAGATGGCGGCGCGGCCCGCGATCCAGAGGGCGCTGAAGCTCTAGCGCGGGTGGCGGGCGATCCCGTCCTCATCGCCGGCGGC
>SXNB01000286.1 GCA_005777205.1 Burkholderiales bacterium
CATGAAGTGCGTGGTGAGGATCAGCGTTCGGCCCTGTTGCGCGAGGCGCCGCAGCCGCTCCCAGATAAGATGCCGCGCCTGCGGGTCCAGTCCGGTGGTGGGCTCGTCCATGAACAGCAGCTTCGGGTCGTTTACCAGCGCCCGTGCCAGTGTCAGGCGTCGCTTCATGCCGCCGGAGAGCGCGCGGATCCTGGCGTCGGCGCGGCCGGCGAGCCCGGCGAACTCGAGCAGCCCGGGTATGCGCGGGGCGATGTCCCGATCGGACATACCAAAATAGCGGCCGTAGACCAGCAGGTTCTCGGCGACCGTGAAGTCCGGATCGAGGTTGTCGAACTGCGGTACCACGCCCACCGCGGCGCGTGCCTCGCGCGCGCGCGCGGGGACCGGTTCACCCAGCAGCCGGATCTCCCCGGCTTCCGGCTCCGTCATGCCCAGGCACAGGTTGAGCGTTGTGGTCTTGCCCGCGCCGGTGGGGCCGAGCAGGCCAAAGCATTCGCCCGGCGCCACCTCGAGGTCCACGCCGCACACCACGTCGATGCCGCCGAAGCGCTTGCGCAGCCCTTTCACCGATAGTGCGGACAGCGCGGCCCCCTCGCTCACTTCCAGTTCCCCTTCACGATGGCACGCAGCAGGTTCAGCCGGCGATGGAAGAAGTGGTCGGCACCAGGAATCACCACCACCGGAAGGTCCTGCGGCCGCGCCCAGGCGAATACCTCTGCAAGCAGCACCGTGGTGTCTTCCTCGCCATGGATGACCAGCGTGTCTGCCGCGACCTTCGGCACCGGCAGCCGGTTTACCGCCAGTCCGACCAGGACCAGCCGTTCCGCCTCGATGCGCTGTGCGGCCTGCGCGGCAATCGCGGCGCCAAAGGAAAAGCCGGCCAGCGCGGGGCGCCGCGCCCCAGCGCGTTCGAGCACCGCCAGCAGGTCCTCCAGCTCGCCGCGCCCCTCGTCGTGGTTGCCTTCGCTTTGCCCCACGCCGCGGAAGTTGGGCCGCCAGGCGGCGTAGCCCAGCTCGACGAACGCGCGCGCGAGCGTCTGCGCCACCTTGTTGTCCAGGGTACCCCCGAACAACGGATGCGGATGAGCGACCAGCGCAACGCCGCGCGTCTCGCCGCCCTCGGGGATGTCCACCGCGCACTCGATACGCCCGGCGGCGCCGGCGACGAACTCGCGCCGGGACTGCGCCGGCATCAGATGCGCAGCCGCTCGACGATTCGGCCGTGCTGCAGGTGCTCTTCGACGATTTCGTCGATATCAGTGCGGTCCACGTAGGTGTACCAGACCCCTTTCGGGTACACCACGGCGCAGGGGCCTTCGTTGCAGCGGTCGAGGCAACCGGCCTGGTTGACGCGGACCTTTCCTTCGCCCGAGAGCTCGAGTTCCTTCACTCGCGGCTTGGCGTAGTCGCGCATCGCCGAGGCGCCCTTGCCGTTGCAACTGGGCCGGTCGGTCCCCTCGCGCAGGTTGCAGCAGAAGAAGAGGTGGCGCTGGTAGTACGGTTCATGGGACATGGGGAGCGGATTCTACCCGAGCGACCCGTCGCGGCCTCCGCGCGCGGCGATCAGCACCAGATAGCCCATTGCGGCAAACGGCCAGAGCGACGACACCAGCCGCGTCAAGCCGTTGAAGTTGAGGAAATGCCCCTGCTCCCAGACCTTCAGCGTCGCCACGAGGTAGGGATTCGGCGGCGCCAGATTGACCAGCACCGTGGCCGCCATGAGCAACATCACCGCCAGCGCAAGGCGCGTGCCTCGCGGCACAAGCAGCGCCGCCAGCGCCAGCACGATGCCGCAGGCAAGGCCCAGCTGCGCCCCCGGGGTGAGCCAGACCAAGGCGTGTTCCGCCTGCATCAGCACCGCGAACGCGAGCGTGCGCACCGCCAGGGCGACCACGAGCAGGACGACCAGCATCGCGCGCAGCGGCGCGCCGGGACGCGCCAGCGTCGAGCCGAGCATGGTCACGGCGAGCAGGTTTGCCGCGGCGATAGCAGCCTCGATGGCGACGAAGAACCCCACGTCGTGGCGCTCGCCTGGCGGCGCGGCAAGCAGGTCGCGCAGGTCCCCGGCGCCGAATAGCAGCGTGGCCGGGTTCAGCTGCGCGAGCAGCCACAGCCCAAGCAGGGTCAGGCCGAGGTTGGACCAGGCGCCGGTCTCGAGCACCTCGACCCGCGCGCGCTGCAGGGGTCCGCCGCCCAGCAAATGCGGCGCGGCCAGCGCGCCCGCGAGCGCCCCGGCGGCCACGCCGGCGATATTGGCAAGGACGTCGACGTGGGACGGGATGCGGGCCGGCAGGAAACTTTGCGTCGCTTCCAGTGCCAGCGACAGCGCACTGCCCGAGCCGAGCGCGAGCGCGACCGCCATGCCCGCCGTCCAGCCCGGCCGCACGGCGAGGACAAACAGGAACCCGTAGGGCGAGAAGCCAAAGAAATTGGCCGCGAGATCGAACCCGGTGAGGTAGCGCGGCCAGGGCGCGGCCAGGAACGCGAACGGCGACACCCCCGGGTCGCGCCAGCCCGACAGCGGGTGCAGCGTCGCGTAGGCGACGAGCAGGCCGTAGGCGAGGAGGAGGAAACGGGCGAGCGAGGACTCGCGCAAGCTAGCGCTTGTGCGTCGGCTGCGCGGCGGGCCGCGCCTCGGGCAGGTACGAGCCCACGACCATGCCGAAGATCGAGAACGCGAGCCCCACCAGCTGCGGCGGCACCGTGGCCTCCGCCGCCAGCACTTCGGCGGCAATCCAGCTGCCCAGACCAAACCCGACCGCCAGGGTCGCGCCGACGGTGTTGGCGCGCGTCCAGAAGATGCCGGCGACCAGGGGCGCGACGCAGGACACCAGCGTCACCTTGTAGGCGTTCTGCACCATCTCGTACATGGTGCTGCGCGAATTGAGGGCGAACAGCAGGGCGCCGAGCGTGAAGGTGACCAGCACCACGCGCAGCAGCAGCATGAACTGCCGGTCGCTCATGTTGCGGAACAACGGCCGGATGATGTTCTCGGTGGCGAGCGCAGTGGGTGCGATCAGGGCGCCGGAGGCGGTGGACATGATCGCCGAGAGCAGCGCGCCAAAGAACAGCACCTGCGCCCACAGCGGCGTGCGCTCGAGAATCAGGTCGGGGAGGATGCGCTGGATCTCGCGCCCGTCCTCGGCCCCGAACAACTTGCCCATGGACGGGTCGATCACCAGCGCCGAGTAGGCGATGAAGATCGGCACGAAGGCGAAGCAAAAATAGATCGCCGCGCCGGCAAGCGTCGCGCGCACTGCGGTCTTCTCGTCCTTGGCAGAGGTGACGCGCTGGAACACGTCCTGCTGCGGGATCGAGCCGATGGCGAGGGTCATCCAGGCGGCGGCGAAGGCGAGCCACTCCTTGGTGCCGCCCTTGGGCCAGAACTCGAACTTGCCGGCCTCCGCCGCGGCAGCGATCACTTTGCCCGTCCCGCCGGCCATGTCGCTCACCAGCCAGGCGATGGCACACAGCCCCACCAGGATCACAACCGACTGGAACAGGTCGGTCATCGCCACCGCCCACATGCCACCCCAGATGGTGTAGACGAGCACGATGGCTCCGCCGATCACGATCCCCGTGGACAGGTCGATGGCGCCGCCCGAGAGCACCGAGAACACCAGCCCCAGGGCGGTGAGCTGCGCCGAGGTCCAGCCCAGATAGGACGTGGTGATGGCGACGCTGGTGGCCACCTCGACCGTCCTGTTGTAGCGCTTGTGGTAGAAGTCGCCGATGGTGAGCAGGTCCATGCGGTAGAAAGCGCGGGCGAAAAACAGCGCCACGAAGATCAGACAGAACGAGGCGCCGAAGGGATCAGCGACGATGCCCCCCAGGCCATCCTTGGCGAAAGTCGCCGACACTGACAGCACCGTCTCGGCGCCAAACCAGGTCGCGAACACGGTCGCCGTCGTCATGTACAGCGGCAGGCTGCGCCCGGCGAGCAGGTAGTCCTTGGAGTTGCGCACACGCAGGGCCGCCCACAGTCCGATGGCGATGGTGACCGCAAGGTAGAGCAGGACGAAGGTGATCAGCATGGCCGCTAAATGGTAACCAACGCCAGACCGGCTGCAAACACCACTAGCAGCGCCCATGATCGTGCAGAACACTTCAACTGCCGGAACGACCGATATTTCTTTTACATTACCCAAGACAGATGTGGCGATCGCCCAGCCGATCGTTGAAAAAATTGCCAAGCAAGTTGGCGCGACCGGAGTAACCAACGATGCCAACATTGCCAAAATCTCTCTTGTGGGTGCGGGAATGAGATCAAGCCCCGGCATCG
>SXNB01000041.1 GCA_005777205.1 Burkholderiales bacterium
CCTTCTCGAGCACCGGCACCCGCTCGCGGTCGACCTCGCCGGCCCGACTGGCCCCGCCGCGGTGATTGGCCAGCGCGGCGCGCACCAGGGCGCGGTGGTCGCCGAGTTGTTCGGCGAGCGCCGCAGCGGCCAGCACGGTGGTGCGGTCGCGGTGGCCAAAGGCCTCGCCGATCTCTGGCAGGCTCATCTGGGTGAGGTCCTGGGCGAGCGCCATCGCGACCTGTCGCGGCCGCGCGACATTGCGCGTCCGCCGCTTGGAATGCATGTCCGACATCTTAATCTTGAAGTACTCCACCACGGTTTTCTGGATGCCCTCTATGCTGACCTGGCGGTTGGCCGCGTGGAGTATGTCGCGTAGAGCCTCACGTGCGAGCTCAAGCGAGAGGTCCCTGCCGGTGAAGCGGGCGTAGGCAAGCACCTTTTTCAGTGCTCCTTCCAGTTCACGCACGTTGGAGCGGATGTGCTTGGCGATGAAGAAGGCGATGTCCTCAGGTAGCGCGGAGGCCTCGCCTTGCGCCTTTTTGAGCACGATCGCCACGCGCATCTCCAGCTCCGGGGGATCGATCGCCACCGTGAGCCCCCAGCCAAATCGCGAGATCAGCCGCTCCTGCATGCCCGCGATCTCCTTGGGGTAGGTATCGCAGGTGATCACGATCTGCTTGTGCGCCTCGACTAGGGCGTTGAAGGCGTAGAAGAACTCCTCCTGGGTGCGGTCCTTGTTGGAGAAGAACTGGATGTCGTCGATCAGCAGCAGGTCTAAGGAGTGGTAGTGGCGCTTGAACTCCTCGAACGATTTTTGCTGGTAGGCGCGCACCACGTCGGTCACGTACTGCTCAGCGTGGGTATAGCGAATTCTGGCCTCGGGACGCGCCGCGGCGACCCAATTGCCGATGGCGAGCAGCAGGTGGGTCTTGCCCAGTCCGACACCGCCGTAGATGAATAGCGGGTTGTAGGACGTGCCGGGGTTCTCGGCCACCTGAACCGCGGCGGCACGGGCAAGCTGGTTCGCTTTGCCGGTGACCAGGCTGTCGAAGCTAAACTGGCTGTTGAATCGCGGGCGCTCGGGGACCGTGGGCTGAGCACCGCGGGCCGCGCCAGGGGGTACGGCGGCGCCCGGCGCCACGTTGCGGATCGGGGCCTCGGCGGGCCGCGCCAGCACCAGCTTCACCAGTGTCTCGCGTCCGCTCGTTTCCTCCGCGAGCCGACCAATACGGGCGACGAAGCGCTCTTTCACCATCTGGAGTACAAACTTGTTGGGAGCGGTCAGGACCAGCGCCGTGGGATCGGCCGCGTCGGCTTCCGGCGCCAGCGGCCGGATCCAGGTGTTGAACTGTTGCGCGGGCAGTTCCTGCTCGAGTCGGCGCAGGCAGGCATGCCAGAGGGTCTGCATCGTGGTTTGCGGGGTCCGGTCGGGCGCTGAGTCGGTGTGTTTTGCGAGATTCTGGGGAAGATGATCGTCGCTTCGAAGATAATGCATCGACGGGTGCAGATTTTACCTGTTTCGCGCCGGGTTATCCACAGGCCGGGAAGCAAATGCCGGCCCTCATTCCGGCGCGACAGGCCGAGCAAGGAACATTTGACAAGGCTTTGATGCGCGGGCTTTAATACCGCCCTTTTTCAATCGAGCGCGATCATGAAGCGAACTTACCAGCCCTCCAAAACCCGGCGCGCGCGCCGTCACGGATTTCTTGTTCGCAAACGCACGCGCGGCGGGCGCGCCGTGCTGGCTGCACGCAGAGCCAAGGGGCGCAAGCGCCTCGCGGTTTAGGCCGGCCGTCCGGCGTGCCCGGCAAGCCGGAGCGGGCGCGACTGGGGCTGGGGCCGGAGCGCCGCATCCGCGGCCGCGCCGCGTTCGAGCCACTGCTGCGCGAGGGCAAGCGCAGTTCCAGCCGGGGGTTCGTTTTCATCCTCGCGCGGCGCGAGTCGGGCTTGCCGCGGCTGGGGATCCTGATATCACGCAAGCATTCGGCAAAGGCGACCGTGCGCAACCACATCAAGCGATGTATCCGCGAGGCCTTCCGCCTCGAGCAGGTGGAGCTCGGCTCGCTGGGCGCCATGGATCTGCTGGTGCGGCCGCCCTACGGGGCGCGGCCCGGCCCCGGGATGATCGCCCTGCTGCGCGGGTTGCTCGGCGGACTCAAGCCATGATCGTCGGCGCGTTGCGCCTGCTGGTGCGCGGCTACCGCTATTGCATCAGCCCGTTGCTACCGCCGTCGTGCCGTTTCCATCCAAGCTGCGCGGCCTATGCCGAGGAGGCGCTGGGCCGATACGGCGCGGTGAAAGGTGGCTGGCTGACCACGCAACGGCTGTGCCGCTGCGGCCCTTGGAGCCGGGGCGGCTTCGACCCGGTGCCGGAGCCGGCACCCGCAGCGGTTCCGGCGGCCTCCACGCAACCTTAATCGGGATATTCCATTGGATACGCAGCGTCTGGTCCTGTTCTTCGTCTTCAGCTTCTCCCTGCTGCTGCTCTGGGACGCGTGGGAAAAGCACAACCGCCCCAAGCCCGTCCCGGTGCAGGCACAAAGCGGGTCGGTCGTGCCGGCGCCCGCGGCCCCGGCATCCAAGCCTGCCGCCGCGGCACCCCAGGTGCCGGGCCAGCCGGCGACCACCCCGGGCGTGGTTGCGCCCCAGGCTGCCGCCGCCACGGGCGAGAAGATCCAGATCCGCACCGACCTGCTGCTAGTCGAGATTGACACCGCCGGCGGCACGCTAAAGCGGGTCGAGCTGCTCAAGCACAAGGACACCGTCGACGAGAAGAAGAATTTTTCCCTGCTCGGGCCGGAGTTCGCCTACGAAGCGCAGAGCGGCATCGCGGGCGAGGGCGGCCCCAACCACCGCAGCCTGTGGCGGTTGCTACCGGGAGCGCGCACGCTCGAGCCCGGACAGGCGAGCCTCGAGGTGCGACTCGCCGCCCAAGGCCGCGACGGTCTCGCGGTGGAGAAGGTCTATACCTTCCGCCCCGACAGCTACATCATCGACGTCGCCTTCGAGGTCCGCAACAATGGCGCCGCGCCTGCTTCGCCATTCGCCTATTTCCAGCTGACGCATAACGGCAAGCTGCCCGCGGGCGGGGATTCCCTGGCGCAGTCGTTCGGCGCGCAGAGCTTCTTCGGCTTCGCGGTCTATACCGAGGAGAAGAAGTTCCAGAAGATCGCGCTCTCCGATCTTGACAAGGGCAAGCCGGACCACGTCCGCCAGGCGAAGGACGGCTGGCTCGCCTTCGTGCAGCACTACTTCGTCGCCGGCTGGTTGCCGGCCCCCGGCGCCGGGCGCGACTACGCGATGGAAAAGCGCCAGGACGGGAGCTACGCCGCGCGCGTCATGCTGCCCTCGGCGGCGATCGCGCCCGGCGCCAGCGCCAAGCTCTCGGCGCCGCTCTTCGTAGGGCCGCAGGAGCAGCGCCGGCTGAGCGCCGCCGCGCCCGGGTTCGAGCTGGTGGTGGACTACGGCTGGCTCACCATCATCGCCTGGCCGTTGTGGGCGGTGCTGGAGTTTTTCCACCAGCTCTCGGACAACTGGGGCGTAGCCATCATTCTGCTCACGGTGACCATCAAGCTGGTGTTCTTCCCGCTGTCGGCGGCGAGCTACAAGTCGATGGCGAAGATGAAGCTGATCACGCCGCGCCTGACCAAGATCCGCGAGATGTACGAGCACGATCGCGCCAAGATGAACCAGGCGATGATGGAGCTGTACCGCACCGAGAAGATCAACCCGCTCGGCGGCTGCTTCCCGATCCTGGTGCAGATCCCGGTGTTCATCGCGCTTTACTGGGTGCTGCTGGCGGCGATTGAACTGCGGCATGCGCCGTTTATCCTCTGGATCCGCGACCTCTCGGCGCTCGACCCCTACTACGTGCTGCCGGTGCTGATGACCATCACCATGATCATCCAGACCAAGCTCAACCCGGTGCCGCCGGACCCGGTGCAGGCGAAGGTGATGCAGTTCATGCCCTACATCTTCAGCGTGTTCTTCTTCTTCTTCCCGGCCGGGCTGGTGCTGTACTGGCTGATCAACAACATCCTCTCCATCCTTCAGCAGTGGCAGATTCAGCGCATGTTCGAGCGCGACAAACCTGCCCATGCCAAGCGGTGAGTTGAGGACGGAGCCGCCCGCCCTGCACACCATCGCCGCGATCGCCACGCCACCCGGGCGCGGCGGCATCGGCGTGGTGCGGGTCTCCGGCGTCCGGGCGCCGGATATCGCCCGCGCGCTCCTGGGCGTGTTGCCCGAACCCCGGCAGGCGACCCTGGTCACCGCGCGCAGCGCAGGCGGCGACAAGCTGGACCAGGGCATCGCCCTGTACTTTCCCGCGCCGCATTCCTACACCAGCGAGCCCGTGCTCGAGTTCCAGGGACACGGCGGGCCGGTGGTCCTGCAGGCGGTTCTTGGCGCCGTGCTGGATGCCGGAGCGCGACTCGCCGAGCCGGGCGAATTCACGCGCCGTGCCTTCCTCCATGGCCGCCTCGACCTCGCCCAGGCCGAAGCCGTGGCCGACCTCATCGATGCCGCAAGTTCGGAGGCGGCCCGCTCGGCGATGCGATCCCTGGATGGGGAGTTTTCCTCGGCGGTGCGCCAGCTGGTGTCGGAGTTGACCGAGCTGCGCGCACTCACCGAGGCGATGCTAGATTTTCCGGAAGAAGAGGTCGACGAACTGCACCGCGACGACGCGCACAATCGGTTGGCGTCGACGCGGGCCGCGCTGGAGAACGTGCTGGCCCGGAGCCGGCAGGGCAGCCTGCTCCGGGAGGGGCTCCACGTGGTGATCGCAGGCCGGCCCAACGTCGGCAAGTCCAGCCTGCTCAACCGGCTGGCGGGCGCCGAGCGCGCCATCGTGACGTCGGTGGCGGGGACCACGCGCGACCTGGTGCGTGAGGACATCCGCATCGCTGGCGTGCCGCTGCACGTGGTGGATACCGCGGGTCTTCGTGAACCGGCTGACGAGGTCGAGAAGATCGGCATCGAGCTTGCCTGGCAGGAAATCCGGCGCGCCGACGTCGTACTTGCGGTGGTCGACGCCGATGGCGGGGGCGACGGGGACACCCCCTCCGGCTTTGAATCGGCACTGCCGGCGGGTGTGGCGCGGATTCGCGTTGTCAACAAAATCGATCTCGTCGACATGGCGCCGGCACGGACGGCGGGCGAAGTCCGGCTGTCGGCGAAGACTGGCGAGGGGCTGGACCTGCTGCAAGCGGCGCTGCTCGCGGCCGCCGGCTGGGAGCGTAGCGGCGAAACCTTGTTCCTCGCCCGCGAGCGCCACCTGCGCGCGCTAGGTCGCGCGAGGACGCAGCTCGCCGCGGCAGCGGAACAGGGTGATCGCTGGGAACTGTTTGCAGAGGACCTGCGCCTGGCGCAGCAGGCGCTGTCCGAGATCACGGGGGAGGTCACCACCGAGGATCTGCTGGGACAGATTTTCTCCCGGTTCTGCATCGGAAAATAGGGGCTGGCAAGGCGCTGGGGCGGACGAATGTAATCGATCGGTTACATATTGGGAGGTGCTGTGCCACCTGCGGAAGCCGGATCGGGCAACGAGGAAGCGAAACACCGATGAACCGTAAGTGAAGCCCGCCCGAGACCGCTGGCTCAATCCCGCGCTGGCGCTCGCGTTTTGCGCGGCCCCCAGCGCGCGCCTGCGCGCCCCGCGCCCGGCCCGGCCGAGTGCCTCTGCTGACCGCTGCGCACGTCACCCGGGTGATCGTGCTCACCATCACCACCGCGCCGGTATTCCGCCTCATCCGACGCTTCCTGTGACGGTGCATCCTATTGTCTGGAAAGGGAATTATTGTTCCGCACCGGGCCCGGTCACGGCACGGTAAGATTCCCCCCCTCCACATCAAACCCGACCGGCCCGGGACCGCCCAGGGCCGTTTTGTTTTCAGGAGTTGCCTCGATGCCTGGATCGCTCGCCCGACCCGACTGGGTGCGTCACCGAAAGCTGGTGAATTGGGTCGTGGAGATGGCGGCACTGGTCAAGCCCGAGCGGGTGGTCTGGTGCGACGGTTCCCAGGCCGAGTACGACCGGCTATGCGCCGAACTGGTCGAGGCCGGGACCTTCCTCAAGCTGAACCAGCAGCGGCGCCCGAGAAGCTACCTCGCGCGCTCGCATCCGAACGACGTCGCGCGCATGGAGGACCGCACTTTCGTCTGTTCGGCGAAGAAGGAGGACGCCGGTCCGACCAACAACTGGATCGAGCCCGGCGAGATGCGCGGCACGCTCAAGCGCCTGTTTGACGGCTGTATGTGCGGCCGTACTCTCTACGTGGTGCCGTTCTCGATGGGCCCGATCGGCTCGCACATCGCGCAGGTGGGCGTCGAACTCACCGATTCGGCCTACGTTGCGGTGAACATGAAGCTGATGACGCGCATGGGCCGCGCAGTGGTGGAGCACCTGGGCGAGAACGGCGCCTTCGTGCCCTGCGTGCACTCGGTCGGTGCGCCGCTGACGCCGGGGGCGAAGGACGTGCCCTGGCCCTGCAACGACCAGGAGAAGTGGATCGTGCACTTCCCCGAGGCGCGCGAGATCTGGTCCTTTGGCTCGGGCTACGGCGGCAACGCGTTGCTGGGCAAGAAGTGCCTCGCGCTGCGCATCGCCTCGGTGATGGCGCGCGACGAGGGCTGGCTAGCCGAGCACATGCTGATCTTCGGGGTGGAATCGCCCGCGGGCGAGAAGCACTACCTCAGTGCCGCATTCCCGAGCGCTTGCGGCAAGACCAACTTCGCCATGGTCATCCCCCCGGCGGCGTTTGCCGGCTGGAAGGTGACCACAGTGGGCGAGGACATCGCCTGGATTAAGCCGGGCAAGGACGGCCGCTTCTACGCTATCAACCCGGAAGCGGGATTCTTCGGCGTTGCGCCGGGGACCTCGGAGAAGACCAATTCGAACGCGATGAAAATGCTGCGCGAGAACGTCATCTTCACCAACGTGGCGCTGACGCCGGAGGGCGACGTCTGGTGGGAGGAGATGACCAAGACGCCGCCGCCGAAGCTCATCGACTGGCAAGGCAAGGAATGGACCCCGGGCTGCGGCCGCCCGGCGGCGCATCCCAATTCGCGCTTCACGGTCGCCGCCTCGCAGTGCCCCTCGATCGACCCGGCCTGGGAGGACCCGCAAGGCGTGCCGGTCTCGGCGTTCATCTTCGGTGGCCGGCGTTCGACGACGGTGCCGCTGGTGGTCGAGGCCGCGAGCTGGGAGGAAGGCGTGTACATGGGCGCGACGCTGGGTTCGGAAACCACGGCGGCGATCACCGGCAAAGTGGGCGTGGTGCGGCGCGACCCGATGGCCATGATTGCTTTCTGCGGCTACCACATGGCGGACTATTTTGCGCATTGGCTGAAGATGGGCAAGGCGGTGGCCAAGCCGCCGCGCATTTTCCGCGTCAACTGGTTCCGCAAGGACGCGGCCGGCAAGTTCATCTGGCCGGGCTTCTCCGAGAACATGCGGGTGCTGAAGTGGATCGTGGACCGATGCGCTGCGCGCGCCGGCGGCAGCGAGACGCCCCTCGGCGTGATTCCGCGCTACGACGACCTGAAATGGGACGGGTTGGCGGATTTCGGCCGCGCGCAGTTCGAGGATATCTCGCGCGTCGAGGAGCCGGCCTGGGCCGAGGAACTGAAGTCGCACGACGAGCTGTTCGGCAAGCTCGGCAGCCGCATGCCGACGGTGCTCGAGAAGCGCCGCTGCACCATGCACCAGGACCTCGCCGCCTAGCCGGGCCTCGGCTTCACCATCGGCAGCGCGAGCGCGGCGGCGCCGACCGCGATTGCCGCTGCCGTCGCGAACACGCTCGGCGAGCGCGTGAATTCCAGCAGTTGGCCGCCCAGCGTCAGGCCGATGCCGACGCCGGCCAGCAGGCAGGTCGTGGACCAGGTGAACGCTTCCGCGGAATGCTCCGGATGCGAAGTCTTCGCCACCAGCATCGTCTGCATGATCAGCGCCGGCGCCATCACCACGCCGGCCACCACGCAGTACAGTGCGAATAGCCACTCGGGCAATCCCATCGCGAGCGGCGCGACGCCGACGCCCATCAACCCAAGCGTCAACGGGAACTGGCGACTGAGCGGCATGCGCCAGGTGCGGCTGCCGTAGAACAGGCCGCCCACGGCGCTGCCCACGCTCATGATCGCCAGCAGTACGCCGGCGTACGCGGCGGAACCGGCTTCCGCCGCGTGCGCGGTGGTCGCGATCTCGATCAGGCCGAAGGCGCTGGCGTAGCACAGGATCACGACCAGCAGGCGCGAGAACGCGGGCTCGGTCAATGGTCCAAACAGGCTGGCGCCGAATCGCGGCTCGATCTTCCATTGCAGCAGCGCGCGGGAGCGCAGGAATAGCAGCGGGCCGAGGAAGCCGCAACCGGCGGCGAACAGCACCGCGAGGGCCGGCGAAGCGATGGCGACGAACAATCCCACCAGCATCGGCCCGGTGATGAAGATGAGTTCGATCAGCACCGACTCCAGCGAGTAGGCCGTGGTGAGTTGCACGTCCTCGCTGAGTTGCTGCTTGAAGTAGGTGCGCATGCAGGCCGTGATCGGTGGGAAACTCGCGCCGGATGCCGCGGCGCAGGTGAGCGCGATCCAGAGCGGCGCCTGCATCGAGTAGGCGGCGACGACGCCGACCAGCGCGGAAGGAAAGGCCAAGGCGCAGGCGAACAAGGTCGGCCGTGGCCCGTACCGGTCGATGGCGCGCCCAAGCAGCGGGGCGACGGCCGCCAAGCCGAGGACATAGCTGGCGCTCGCGATGCCGCCTTGGGCGAAGGAGCCGGTGGCCGACTGCGCCAAAAGCAGGATCGCCAGGCCAAGGATCCCAATCGGCAGCCGGCCGAGGATCGAGGCGAGGATGAGCGCGCGCAATTCACGACGCTCGAGCAGTTTCGTATAGCGAGACAGCGAAATCATTGGGGGCAAACCCCGTTAACGGGGTTGCGGCGCGAAAGGGCAGCGATTGTCTCATGGTCGTCCTGGTCGCTTGACCGCTGCTGCGGCGCAGCAATATGACTGTCTCACCGAGGTTTCACGTGGAACATCAAACGTTGGCGAGTCCCCTCGCGTTCGGGGTGGTTTCACGTGGAACGCTCACGTATGATTGCGCCTTCCCAGACCCTCTCCATGCCCTTTTCAGACACCCATACACACTCTTGTTAGCAAAGTTCAGAGTTCCGCTGTTGGCCAGAACAGCCCCCTTGTTCGCAAACGCAGCCATGCCACTTATGTTGGTTTGGCTCAATGTCGGATTTACGCCAGCAGCCACA
>SXNB01000287.1 GCA_005777205.1 Burkholderiales bacterium
GCTCTTCACCACCGACACCGCAGCCGCGCTGCGCGCAAGTGAGGTCGGCGCCGAGATCGTGCTCAAGGCGACCAAGGTGGACGGGGTCTACACCGCCGACCCTAAGAAGGACCCCACGGCGCAGCGCTACCACCGGATCAGCTTCGACGAGGCGATCCAGCGCGACCTCAAGGTCATGGATGCAACCGCGCTCGCGCTGTGCCGCGACCAGCGCTTGCCGGTCAACGTATTTAGCATCTTCAAGAAGGGGGCGCTGGTCCGCGTCGTCGCCGGCGCGGACGAGGGCACCCTGGTGCACGTATAGGGCAGGATTTCTCGGACAGCAACCCCGGAGGCTGGGATGAACCCCGAACTGAAGAAGAATACCGAAGCACGGATGAAAAAGAGCCTGGAGGCCTTCAAGGCCGACCTCGCCAAGGTTCGTACCGGGCGCGCGCACGCGGGCCTGCTGGACCACATCAGCGTCGACTACTACGGCACCCCGACACCCCTGCAGCAGGTCGCCCGGGTCACGCTCATCGACGGCCGCACGATCGGCGTGAGCCCATTTGAGAAGAAGCTGGGTGCGGCGATCGAAAAGGCGATCCGCGACGCCAATCTGGGCCTCAACCCCGCTTCCGCTGGCGACACCATCCGGGTGCCGATGCCTTCGCTCACCGAGGAACGGCGCAAGGAACTGGCAAAGGTGGTGCACAAGGAAGCCGAGACCGCGCGGATCGCGATCCGCAACCTGCGGCGCGACGCCAACAACACACTGAAGGAAGCCCTCAAGGACAAGGAAATGTCGGAGAACGACGAGCGGCGCGCGCAGGACGAGGTGCAGAAGCTCACTGACCGCCACATCGTGGAGATCGACGCGCTTCTGAAGCAGAAGGAATCCGAGCTGATGGCGGTTTAAGCCAGTGCCGCACCCGAGCTCCACGCTGGAGATTCCCGAGCCGCAGGATGTGCCGCGGCATATCGCGATCATCATGGACGGAAATGGCCGCTGGGCGCGGCAGCGCCACCTGCCGCGCTTCGCCGGGCACAAGCGCGGCTTGAATGCGGTGCGTGTCACCGTCAAGGCCTGCGCCGAGCGCGGCGTCGGCTTTCTCACTCTGTTCGCCTTCAGCTCCGAGAACTGGCGCCGCCCGCCTGACGAGGTCGCGCTGCTGATGCAGCTTTTCCTCGAAGCGCTGGAGAACGAGGTGCAGAAACTGCATCGTAACGGCATCCGCTTCAAGCTGATCGGCGAGCGCGCGGCGTTCGATCCGCGCCTCCGCAGCCTGATCGCCGAGGGCGAGGCGCTGACCGCCGGCAACACCGGCCTCACCCTGACCATTGCCGCCAACTATGGCGGCCGCTGGGACATCCTGAAGGCGCTGTCGCGTCTCGCCGCCGCGAAGCCGGAGGCGCTCGCAAAGGACGGCATCGGCGAGGAGGAACTCTCGCCCTACCTGTCCACCAGTTACGCCCCGGAGCCTGATCTGTTCATCCGCACTGGGGGCGAGCGCCGCGCGAGCAACTTCCTGCTCTGGCAGATGGCCTACACCGAGTTGTACTTCACCGACACGCTCTGGCCGAATTTCGATGCCGCCGCGCTGGAGGCAGCGTTTGCGGCCTACCGCACGCGCGAGCGGCGCTTCGGCCGCACCACCGAGCAACTGGGAGAGGCGGGCACGGCATCCGCGCCCGTTGCCCCCCGGGCTTAGGGCGGGGCTTGCTGGTCCGGATCGTCACCGCCCTCGTCCTGCTGGCGGTATTCCTCGCCGCACTGCTGCTGCTCGACCCGGCGTGGTTCTCTGTCCTCGTCGGTGTGCTCGTCGCGCTGGGCGCGAACGAGTGGGCGCGGCTGACCGGATGGCGGGGACGGATGACGCTCGCCTACGCTGCGGCCTGCGTGCTGGTCTGGTATGCCTTTCTGCAGGTGCCTGCACTCACCGGGAGCCTGCTGCTGGGTGCGCTGCTGTTCTGGATCGGCGCGGTGCCGTACTGGCTGGCGCGTGGCTGGCGTGCGTCGCCGCCGGCGCTCTCAGCGCTGGCTGGCCTCGCGGTTCTGGTTCCCGCGGGGGTCGCGATGGCGGTGCTGCCGCGCGGAGAGTTACTCATGCTGCTCGGGCTGGTGTGGATTGCCGACAGCGCGGCCTATTTCTCCGGCCGGGCCTTCGGGCGGCGCACGCTGGCGCCGGCGATCAGCCCTGGCAAGACTTGGGAAGGGGTCGCCGGCGCGGCGGTTTCCTGCCTCGCCTACGCTATCATCTGCGCGATGGTGATTCCGAGCCTCCGTGCGCAAATCCAGGGCGCGCTCTGGGTGCCTTATCTTCTCGGCGCGGGCTTTCTCTGCGCCCTCAGCGTCATCGGCGACCTGTTCGAATCCGCGGTGAAGCGTCACGCTGGCGCCAAGGACAGCGGTGTGCTGCTCCCGGGGCATGGGGGGGTGCTCGACCGCATCGACGCCATCACCGCCGTGCTGCCCGTCGGCGCGCTGCTGCTGCGCCAGCTGCAGGCGGAATGAGCGCGGCGATGAAGTCGCTCACACTCCTGGGCGCCACGGGCTCGGTTGGCTCAAGCACCCTGGACGTCGTGGCCCGCCACTCGGACCGTTATCGGATTTTCGCGCTGACCGCGCATCGCTCCGCCGACGCACTGCTCGCGCTGGCCGCCCGCCACCGGCCGCGCTACGCGGTCCTGTCCGGCCTCGCAGAGGACCGTGCCCTGCGCCGGCGCTTCAGCCAAGAGACGGACACCGAGCTGTTGTTTGGCGCGACCGCGCTGGAGCGGGTCGCCTCGGATTCGGGATGCGCCGCAGTGATGGCCGCGATCGTCGGCGCAGCAGGCCTGGGCGCCACGATCGCCGCGGCGCGCGCCGGGAAGCAGGTGCTGCTCGCCAACAAGGAAGCGCTGGTGATGGCGGGACCGTTCTTCATGCGCGCCGTCGCCGAGGCAGGCGCCCGCCTGCTGCCGATCGACAGCGAGCACAATGCAGTGTTCCAGTGCCTGCCCGGGGGCGCCAATCCCGGCACGGGGTCGGTGCGCCGGATCGTGCTCACCGCTTCGGGCGGGCCGTTCCGCGCCGCGCCACTGGAACGGCTAGCCGACGTCACCCCGGAACAGGCCTGTGCGCATCCGAACTGGGTGATGGGTCGCAAGATATCCGTGGACTCCGCCACCATGATGAACCAGGGCCTCGAGGTGCTCGAGGCGCGCTGGTTGTTCGACGCTGCGCGCTCGACCATAGAGGTACTGATCCATCC
>SXNB01000004.1 GCA_005777205.1 Burkholderiales bacterium
GCTGCAGAGTTGAAAAAGCGTAAGGTGACCCTGCCTAAACAGAAGCTCTCCGGCGCGTTGGAGAAGTACGCCGCGCAGGTGGGCTCCGCCTTTCACGGTGCGGTCACGCACAGTGGTCCCCGCGTGCGTTCGCGCTCATGAAACTGGGCTACATCGGCATCGGCTTGATGGGGCGTCCCATGACCTTGCGGCTGCTCGACGCCGGGTACGAAGTCGCGGTGTGGAACCGGTCGCAGGACAAGCTCGCGCCGATGGTGGAGAAGGGCGCGAAGGCGGTGGATTCGCCCGCGGCCGTGGCGCGCGCGGCGTACGTCATCATGATGTGCGTGACGGACCAGAATGCGGCCGAGGCCGTGCTGTTCGGCAAGGACGGCATCGAGGCCGGCGGTGCGCCCGGAAAGCTGGTGGTGGATTTCTCGAGCATCGCGCCGGATTCGGCACGCGCGTTCGCTGATCGCCTCGCCGCGAAAGGTATGGGGCTGATCGACGCCCCAGTCTCTGGCGGCGTGCCGGGCGCAGAGAAAGGCTCGCTCGCCATTATGGCCGGCGGCAAGGTCGAGGACATCGAGCGCGTCCGGCCTATCGTCATGCACATGGCCGAGCGCTTTACCCGCATGGGTGACTCTGGCGCTGGGCAGGCGACCAAGCTTTGCAACCAGGTGATTGTGGGAAGCCTCTTGCCGGTGATTGCGGAAGCGATCCGCCTGGCGGAAGCCGCGGGTCTGGACGCGACGATGCTGCCCGAGGCGCTGAAGGGCGGATTCGCGGATTCGCTGCCGCTGCAGGTTTTCGGTGCGCGCATGGCGGCGCGCAATTTCGAGCCGGCGCTGGGTACGAACTCCACCATGCTGAAGGATCTCGAGAACGCAGCGACGGTGGCTCGCCAGTTCGGCGTGCCCCTGCCGATGGCCCGAACCGCTGCGGAGCTCTACCGGCTTCTGAAGGCGCAGGGGAAGGCGGAGAGGGATCCCGCCGTGCTGGTAGACCTGCTCGGCGGACAGCGCTGAGGGCCGGGCGCGCCGCCTGGGCGTTTAAATGTAACCGACCGGTTACATAGGGGGGCTGCGGCGGGCCCAGTAGGCGAAGGTGCCGCGCACGATGGAGGGTTGCAGCAGGAATGTGCGGGCCTCTTGCGCCAGTTCCGGTTTCACTTCCTTGAATCCGCCCGCCGCCATGGCGCGGATCTGCATGCGCGCGGTGCGCTCGAAGAACACCGCAAGGTAGGTTGCTTCCTCGATCGACGACCCGGCGGTGAGCAGGCCGTGGTTGGACAGCAGGATGGACTTGGCCGAACCCAGGGCGCCGGAAATGATCCGGCCCTCGTTGTCGGCGACCGGTACTCCGGGCCACTCCGGCAGGTGCGCGGTGCCGTGCAGCATCGCGCTGTCCATGTGGATGGTCTTCAATGCCTTGCCGGTGGCGGCGAGGGCGGACGCATAGGGCGCGTGGGTGTGGACGATGGCCTTCACGTCTGGGCGCTTGCCGTAGATCCAGACATGGAAGCGCACGCCGGGATTGGCGCGGCCTCCCGACAATGGCTTCAGGTCCTCGTCCACCAGCGCCATGCGCTCGGTGGTGGCTTCCTCGAAGCCCAGGCCGAATTTCAGCGTCCACCAGGTGTTGGGCTTCTCGCCCAGAGCCGTGACCTGTCCGGCGAGGCCGGATTCGTGGCCTTCGCGCGCGAGGATGCGGCAGCAAGCGGCGAGGGCCTCGGCCGACGACATCTGCAGGACACCCAGATCCTCGTCCATCTCGCGGCTGACGCGATCCATGAAGTAAGTCTTGTCGCGCTCGTTCACTTCCACCCCTTGAACCGCCGGTTCTGGATATCGATGATTTTACGCAGATTTTTCCTTGCGACGAACGGTCGGTTTGCAAATGCTGTAGCGCGGGAGGAGACTGCTCGCCCTCACTGGCTCCCATCCTTCCATCCTCCTGGCCAACGGTTCACATCCGGCGCAATCCTCCAGGGCCGCCTTGACGCTCCTCGCGCTGGGCGTCGTCTACGGCGACATCGGCACGAGTCCGTTGTACGCGGTCAAGGAAACCTTTGCCCCTGGCCACGGCATTGCGCTCAGCACCGCCAACGTGCTGGGCGGCCTGTCCGCGATTTTCTGGGTGCTGGCGATCGTGGTGTCGCTCAAGTACGTCGTCCTGGTGATGCGCGCCGACAACCGCGGCGAGGGCGGCACCATGGCCCTCATCGCGCTCGCGAGCGCAGCGGTTCGCGAGCGCCCGGCGTGGCGCCGGTTCGTGGTGACGGTGGGATTGTTCGGCGCCGCGCTGTTCTTCGGCGAGGCTGTGCTCACGCCGGCGATCTCCGTGGTGTCGGCGGTAGAGGGCCTGGAAATCGGGACGGCGGCCTTCAAGCCGTGGGTACTGCCGATCGCCGCGGGCGTGATCATCGGGCTGTTCCTGTTCCAGCGGCAGGGCACCGCAGTGGTTGGCTCGCTGTTCGGCCCGGTGTGCCTCGCCTGGTTCCTTGCCCTGGGCGCGATCGGGATCTGGAACATCGTCCAGAACCCGGTGGTGTTCGACGCGCTCGACCCGCGACATGCGCTGCAGTTCGTCACCGGCCACGGCTTCGCCTCGTTCGTGGTGCTGGGCGCAGTGCTGCTTGCGTTCACCGGGGCTGAGGCGCTGTACGCCGACATGGGGCACTTCGGCCGCTGGCCGATCCGTGCCGCCTGGTTCGGCGTCGTGCTGCCGGGGCTGGTGCTCACCTACTTCGGCCAGGGCGCGCTGCTCATTGCCAACCCGGAGGCGGTGGAGAATCCGTTCTTCCTCGCGGTTCCGGGCTGGGCTCTCTACCCCATGGTGGCGCTGGCGACCGCGGCCACCGTGATCGCCTCGCAGGCGACCATCACCGGCGCATATTCGCTGGCGCGGCAGGCGATCCAGCTCGGATTCCTGCCGCGCATGAACATCATCCAGACCTCGGCACGCCAGTTCGGGCAGATCTACATCCCCGCGGTGAACTGGATCCTGCTGCTCCTCGTGCTGGCGGCGGTTTTCGGTTTCGGCTCCTCGACGCGGCTCGCCTCGGCCTACGGTATCGCGGTGACCGGCACCATGACCATCACGACGGTGCTCACGTTCTTCGTCATCCGCTACCACTGGCGCCTGCCGCTGCCCCTGTGCGTGTTCGCCACCGGATTCTTCTTCGTCATCGACATCGCCTTCTTCTCCTCCGCGCTGCTGAAGACCTTCGAAGGTGGCTGGTTCCCGCTGGCACTGGGCGTGGCACTGTTCGTGGTCATGATTACCTGGCGCAGCGGCCGGCGTATCCTGTTCGAGCGCCTGATGGCGTCCTCGGTTCCGCTCGCGCCGTTCCTCGAGTCGCTGTTCCTGGAACCGCCGCAGCGGGTTCCCGGCACCGCGGTATTCCTCACCGCGACGCCGGATTTCACGCCCAACGCGCTGCTGCACAACCTGGACCACAACAAGGTGGTGCACGAGCAGGTGGTATTCCTGACCGTGGAGACGCTGGACCAGCCCTGGGTGCCGTTCGACGAGCGCGTCCGCGTGGACCGCCTCGGCCACGGCTGCCTGCGGGTCACGGTGCGCTTCGGCTTCATGAACCAGCCCGACGTGCCCAAGGCGCTGGAGATCGCGGGCGGCCTCGGCCTGCTCGACTACGAACCGATGGTGACTTCGTACTTCCTCAGCCGCGAGACCGTGGTGCCGGTGCGCGGCGACGGCGGGATGGCGCTGTGGCGCGAGCGCCTGTTCGCCGCGCTGTCGAAGAACGCCGGCAACGCCGCGGACTACTTCAAGCTGCCGGCCAACCGGGTGATCGAGCTGGGAACGAAGGTCGAGATCTAGCGGTCTCTATTTCATCAGGCTGGGCAGGTAGAGCGAAATCACCGGGAAGGCGATCAGGATCGCCAGCCGGACGCAGTCGGCGGTGAAAAACGGCAGCACGCCCCGGAACACCGTGCCGGTGGGCACCTGCGGCAACAGGGTCTTGAGCACGAACAGGTTCATCCCCACCGGCGGGCTGATGAGGCCGATCTCCACCACCACCACGATCAGGACGCCGAACCACACCGGGTCTATGCCAAGGTGCACGATGAGCGGGAAGAACACCGGCACCGTGAGCAGGATCATGGACAGTTCCTCCATCGCGGTGCCGAGCAGGACGTAGATCAGCATGATCACCGCCACCACTGTAACCGGGCTCACTTCCCAGCGGGTGACAAAGGCGATCATGTCCCTGGGCATGGAGGTGATGTTCACGAACTCGGCGAACATCAGCGCCCCGATCAGGATCAGGAACAGCATGCTGGTGGTGCGCGCGCTTTCGACCAGCGCGGCGTAGAGCGACTTGAGCGTCAACGAACGGCGCGCGGCCGCGAGCACCAGGGCGCCGAAGGCGCCGACGCCGGCGCCCTCGACGGCGGTGAAGACACCGCCGTAGATGCCGCCCATGACCAGCACGAACAAGGCGATCACGCTGGTGACGCCCTTGTAGACCAGCGACAGGGCGAACACCGCCAGCGCCCCGAGCACGGCGGCGTCGTCCGACTCCACCAGGCCGAGGCTCGCCGCGCCGATCACCGCGACGCCGACCAGCGCGAACCAGCCAACGCCGTGCAGGGTCGCGAAGCGCTCTTTCCAGGACAGGCGCTCGCCGCGCGGGCCGGCCGTTGGGTCGCGCCAGGTGACGTACTGCACCGCGGCGAACAGCAGCAGGGCGGCGAGGATCCCGGGCAGGATGCCGGCGGCGAACAGCTTGCCTATGCTGGTCCCGGTCATGATGCCGTAGATGACCATGATGGTAGAGGGCTGGATCAGGATGCCCAGCGTGCCGCCGGAGGCGATGGCGCCGGTGGCGAGCGCGTCCGAGTAGCCGAACTTCTTCATCTCAGGGTAGGCGACCTTGGCGAAGGTGGCGGCGGTGGCGATCGAGGAGCCGCAGATGGCGCCAAAGCCGGCGCAGCCGGCGATGGTGGCCATTGCCAGGCCGCCGCGGAAATGGCCGATGAAGGCGTAGGCGGCGCGGTACAGTTCCTGCGACATGCCCGCGCGCGTGACCAGGTTGCCCATCAGGATGAACAGGGGCACCACAGACAGGGTGTAGTTGCGGCCGGTCTCGTAGAGCTTGGTCTGCGCAGTGGCGAAGGCCGCACCCCAGCTCCAGTCGCGCATGTAGGCGTAGCCCACGATGCCGACGATGCCCATCGCGAGCGCTATCGGGATGCGCACGAAGGCGATCAGCATCATCGCCATCAGGCCGACCAGGGCTTCGGTCATCGCGCGCCGGGGCCTAGGTGGTGGCCTGGTTCGCGCCGCCGTCGCCGGGCGCGAACGCCTTATAGACGTGGATCAGGCCGGTCAGGGCGATCATCGCGTCCATGAAGTAGACGAAGGGCCCCACCGCAATACGCAGCACGTCGGTGGTGTCGCCGTAGCCGGCGATCTTGCCGGCCTTGATCCAGACCTGCCAGGCAAGGAAGAACATGATCGCGGCGCAGAACGCGTGCACCAGTCGCACCAGCACCCGCTGCGCGGCCGGCGGCAGGATGCGGTCGATGAAGTCCATGGTGACGTGCTCGTCGGCGTGCGATACCAGCGGCAGCCCGGCGAAGATCAGCACCAGCAGCATCAGTTCGGTGATCTCGAAGCCGCCACGGATCGGCCGGTTGAGCAGGTAGCGCGCCACCACGTCCACGAACGTGAGCAGCATCATGCCGAACAGCAGAACGGACGAGGCGACGCCCAGCACCGCGTCGAAGCGGCGTTCCCAGGCTTGCGTCGTGCTCATGCGGGCGGCGGCGGTAGAA
>SXNB01000288.1 GCA_005777205.1 Burkholderiales bacterium
CGCCTATGCCGAGGTGTACGCCCAAGATGACAACCGCGAGAAGTTCGTTAATGATTTCGTGGCGGTTTGGATTAAGGTCATGAACGCAGATCGTTTTGACCTTTGATGTTCTGGCTCTTCAGAAAGTCGTGTGAGTGATTTCGGGGCATTTTAGGGTGCTGGCAGCATGCATGTGAGGATCTTGAGCCTTAGGTATTCCTAGTCGCGCAGTCCGTATGCACGGCGTTGGATGACGCGGATCTTGTTGTTGAGTCCTTCGACGAAGCTGAGCGAGACCTTGTTCTTGGGCTTGCAGTAGACGGCGATCCCATCCCAATGACGCTCGACCATTTCGGCGAACTTCTCGTAGGACTCCAGGCGCCCAAGCGTGGGCCGTGCGCAACCCTCAGCGCCGTTGCAGAGCCGTTCTTGCCTTCGGCGGCATGTAGATCCAGGAATGCGGCGGCATCGCGCCGCAGTTCGAGGTAGCGTATTGAGGCCTGCTGGAGGCCCTTCTCGTTTGTAGCGCTGTTCAGTCGATCGCATTGGCGGCAGTCGAGCGCCGCCAGAGTGCGCGGCGCCAACGGTAGCCGATCACGATCGTCGCCGCCAGGCCGAGGCTGGCATAGAGTAGCGTGGTGGCTGAGAAGCCGAGGTTCGCGATGACCGGACCCGCCGAGAGCAGCCCGAGCGGCAGTCCCCAGATGGCGAGCATGCGGATGCCCATCACGCGCCCGCGCATCTCCTCGCTCGAGGCGCGCAGCATGACGGCGGCGAGCGGCGTGAGGCAGAAACTTTGCACGAACCCGGTAAAGAACAGCAGCGCCAGGCCGACGCCGACAAGCGGGACCTGCCCGAACAGGACGATGAACACGAACCACAAGGCGCCGCTCACCAGCATGACCCGCGCTGCCCGCAGCGGCACGCGATTGGCGCTCACCACGACTGAGCCGGCCAGCGCGCCTGCGGCGAATGCTCCGGCGAGATAGCCCAGGCCCGATTGGCCCATGCCGTAGACGTCCCGAGCGACAAACGGTAGCAAGCCGAGGAAAAACGGGTAGGCGAGCAGGTTCACCAGGAACGCCATGCTGAAGGCGCCCATCAGGTCGGCCTTCCCCCAGACGTAATGCACGCTCTGCTTGAGCCCCTCGAATACCTTCTCCATCTGCTCCCCCGCCGCGCGCACCGGCGCGCCTGCGACGCCGAGCGACAGCAGGAATGCGCCGACGTAGATCGCAGCGACCGCGATGTAGGCCTGTCCCATGCCGAGCAGGGCGACGCCGCCGGTGCCGGCGATCGCACCCGCGAGACGAGCGGTGTCGGAAGTGGTGCGCGAGATCGCGAGCGCCCCCATCAGTGCCTCGGGGCGCATGGTCTGGCCGACCAGGACGTGCCGCATGGCCATGTCTGAGGGTTTCATCAGGCCCGCGATCCCCACGATCAGAAGCACGTGCCAGGGCGCGAGGAGATCGGTCAGCGTCAACACCGCCAATACGGCCGCAAGCAGCGCGTAGGCGCAGCGCGTGAGGCATAGCAAGGTGCGCACCCCGATGCGGTCCCCCACGACGCCGAAGAACGGCGAAAACAGCGACCCCAGCCAGGCCAGCGCGCCGACGACCACCAGCAGCTGCACCGAGCCTGTGGTGACCAGGATGTACCAGCCAAGGATCAGCGCCTCCATCTCGAACGCCCAGGACGTGGCGAGATCGGCCGGCCACTGGAAGCGGAAGCTGCGGACGCTGAACGGGGTGAGGGCGGCGACGCGTGCCGACGGCGAGGGCGCAGTCATGGCGGGATGCTACAAGGCTACGGCGGCGTATAGGAATTTCGGTTCATCTGGGTTTTCTGTGGGTCGATGCTCTGAGATGGTGTGGAAATGGCCTTCAAGGAGGGTCGAGGCCATGCGGGATGTCGAGCTGTATCAGCAGCTTCTGGGTCTGGTTGCGACCTAGACAGTGGGTCGCGCTGAGTTGTCGGTGGAAGGCGAGCGGGTCGACATTTGGGCGGCGCAGGCCCCCGGGGTGCGCTGGCCCTGCCCGGAGTGCGCGACCCTGCTGCCGGTCTAGGATCATTCGGAGGAGCGAGAGTGGAGGGATCTGGACAGTTGCCAGTTCAAGACTTTCCTGCACGCCCGCCCGCCTCGCATCAGGTGCCCCACGCACGGCACTCGGCAGGTAAAGCTGCCGTGGGCCGAAGCGCGCTCGCGCTTCACGCACTCTTTGAGCGCCAGGCGATTGATGTGTTGCATGAAGCCACGGTGCGCGGTGCGACCCGGATCTTGAGAATCAGTTGGGATGTGGCCTGGCAACCGATCGAGCATGCAGTCGTACGGGGGCTACGAGCCAAGGAAAAGCGCGTTCCCGCGCGTCTCGGCGTAGACAAGAAAGCGATCTCCAAGTGGGCCCGCTACAACACCCTGGTTTGCGACCTAGATACCTCCACCGTCGAATATGTTGCCGGGGCACGCCGCATGGAGAGCCTCGATGGCTATTTCCTGAGTTTCTCTGCCGCAGAGCTTCAGGGCATTCAGGCGATCGCCATGGCCATGTGGCCGCCCTACATCTCTTCCGCGCTTCGGCACGTGCCCGAGGCGCGCCACAAGATCGTCTTCGACCACTATCAAATCATGAGTTACATGAACGAGGCCGTGGACGATGTGCGCACGCGCGAGCATCGCGAGTACCGGGCCCGAGGCGATGAGACACTCGCCCGATCGCGCTACCTCTGGCTGTGCGCCCAGGAGCGACTGCCGCCCAAGCACTAGGAGCGCTTCGCGTCGCTACGGGCGATGAACCTTAAGACGTGGCGCGCCTGCACGCATCGATCAGGCGGTAGCCGGCGAGGACGAACTCAGCCGGCGGGTTGCGTTTGGGGGATCTCATGGCGCCGATTCTGGGGCGGTGCTGGGCCAAATTAAAGCATGGACGTGAAACTCCAGGGATGACGTTCGCTGGCGTGATGCATTAGACTGCGCGACCCCCGTTTGGAACCCGTGGAAAAGGAAGCCCTTGGAATGAGCAGCAGCCCGGCCTTTGCTCCCCCCGCCACCCAGTTCGACCCGGCCTCGGCGCGCTTTGGCGCCTCGCGTACCCAGAAGCGCCTGGAGGACGAGCGTCTGCTGCTTGGTAAGGGCCGCTACAGCGACGACGTCGACCTCCCGGGACAGGCCTGGATGGTGCTGCTGCGCTCGCCGCACGCGCATGCGCGCATCGCCTCTATCGACGCCGCCGAGGCGTGCAAGGCTCCCGGGGTGCTGGCGGTCTACACGGCCGCCGATCTCGCTGCCGACGGCATCGGCCCAATCCCGTTCCCGCCCCTGTTCAAGCGCGCGGACGGCTCGCCGATGGCGGCGCCGGCGCGCACGCTGCTCGCCGAGGGCACCGCGTTTTACGCCGGCATCCCGGTGGTCGCGGTGGTCGCGGAAACGCGCGTGCAGGCCCAGGATGCCGCAGAACGGGTGATGGTGGAGTTTGAGGAACTGGCTAGCGTGGTGTCCCCGGCACAGGCGATGGCGCCCGGCGCGCCGCTGCTCTGGCCTGCCGCGCCGGACAACATCTCGGCCGAGATCCGCTACGGCGATGCCAAGGCCGTCGCCGAGGCGCTGGCGAAGGCGGCGCACGTGGTCGAGATCGCGATCGTCAACCAGCGCGTGGCGGCAATGCCCCTCGAGCCGCGCTGTGCCCTGGCGGAGTTCAAGGACGGGCGCTGGACGCTTATCACCCAGACGCAGCAGCCCACTGGCACCCGCGACGGCCTTGCCGCCGCGTTCAAGGCGAAGCCCGAGCAGTTCCGCGTCCGCGTCGGCGACCTGGGCGGCGGCTTCGGCATGAAGACCGGCCTCTACCCCGAAGACGCGCTCGCCTGCTACGCCGCGCGCAAGCTCGCGCGCCCGGTGAAGTGGCGCGCCGACCGCAGCGAGGAATTCCTCGCCGCGCACATGGGCCGCGACCAGCATTTCAAGGCGAAGCTCGCGCTCGATGCCGAGGGCCGTATCCTCGCGCTGAAGATGGAGACGCTGGGCAACTTTGGTAGCGTGCCGGTGGGTTCCACCGCGATCATTCCGCTGGTGCTGGTAGCGAAGGTCGTGACCTCGGTTTATCGCGTTCCAGCGGTGGACTACTGGATTCGCGGCGTACTCACCAACACCATGGCGACTGGCGCGTACCGTGGAGCGGGACGTCCGGAAGCGAACTTCCTCATGGAACGGCTGATGGACAAGGCCGCGCGCGAGCTCAAGCTGGATCCGGCCGATATTCGGCGGCGGAACTTCATCCCGCCGGATGCGTTTCCGGCGCGCACGCACCTGGGCGACGTCTACGACGCGGGAGAGTTCGCACGCATGCTGGACGGTGTGATGGCGGCCGCTGACTGGGACGGCTACGCGGCGCGCAGGACCGAATCGGCGAAGCGCGGCCGGCTGCGTGGTCGCGGCCTCGCTTCGTACCTGGAGTGGACGGGTGCGCTGCCCACGGAAACCGTGGACATCGAGGTCGCTGCGGACGGCACCGTCACGGTGTTCTCCGGCACTATGGCGATTGGGCAGGGCCTGGAGACCACCTACACGCAGCTGGTCACCGAGGTGCTGGGCATCGCCGCGGACAAGATCCACATCGTGCAGGGCGACACCGACCGCGCCAACGGCGTGGGCAGCGTGGGCTCGCGCTCGGCCTTCGTCGGCGGCTCGGCGGTGGTCGCCGCCGGGCACAACGTGGTGGCGCGCGGCAAGGAGCTCGCCGCAGAGCAACTGGAGGCGGCGCCGCGCGATATCGAGTACCGCGACGGGAAATTCTCCATCGCCGGCACCGACCGCAGCATTGGCCTGGCGGACCTCGCGGGGAAGCAGGCGCAGAGAATCATTCGCGTCTCCGCCACGCAGACGCCCTCGGCGCCGTCGTGGCCCAATGGCGCGCAGGCGATCGAGGTCGAGGTCGATCCGGAGACCGGCGTGGTGGAGCTGGCGAAGATCACCAGTTGCGACGATATCGGCCGCATCATCAATCGCAGCATCGTCGAGGGGCAGGTACACGGCGGTGTTGCGCAGGGAGCGGGCCAGGCGCTGTGGGAGCAGGTGGTGTACGACGCCGACAGCGGTCAGCTGGTCACCGGTTCGCTGATGGAGTACTGCGTGCCGCGCGCCGACCAGTTTCCACCGATACGCGCTGAGTTCGACGAGAGCGTGCCCTGCAAAACCAACCTGCTCGGGGTCAAGGGGGTGGGTGAGCTGGGCACCCTCGGCGCCACGCCCGCCACCGTGAGCGCGGTGCTCGATGCGCTGGCCGATCATGGCGTGCGTGACCTCGAAATGCCGCTGACGCCAGAGAAAGTGTGGCGGGCGCTGAACGGATAGGCGGCGGTTTCGCTGCGTCGTGGCGGCGCAGCCGCGTGCTGCGCACCGCGCTTGTCTTTTCCGTGCTCGCGCACCTAGCGGTCCTGCTGGGGCTGCTGGAACTGATCGAGGCGAAACACCAGGCGTGGTTTCCGGCGCCGCTCAGCGCGCGGCTGGTGGAGCTGCCGCCGGCGCCGAAAGTGGAGCCGCAGCCGGAAACGCGCAAAGTCGAACCTGCACTGGCCCCCATGAAGTCCGCCCCGCGCGTGGTGCCTGCGCCCGCCAAGCCTGCGCCCGCTCCGGCGCCAGCAGCAGTTGAATCGCCAAGAACGGAACCGGTGATCGCCGCGCCGGCGCCAACCCAGCCCGGGACCTCGCGCGCCATTGATGCGGCGCCGGTGATAACCGTGCCGCGTCTGGCGGTGACGGCATCCGCTCCGGCGCCCGCCCTCGACGAGGCCGGCACCGTCGCGCAATACCGCATCTCGCTGATGCAGGTGGCGAGCACGTTGAAGACCTATCCGCGCATCGCGCAGGAGAACAACTGGCAGGGCCGCGTCGAGCTGCGTCTCACTGTTGGCGCCGGGGGCGCCATCGCGTCGCTGGCGGTGAAATCGGGAACCGGCTATGTGCTGCTCGACCAGCACGCGCTCGACATGCTGCGCAGCGCGCAGCCGAAGACGCCGCTGCCCGCAGGCCTGCGCGGGCGGGAGTTCACTCTGGACGTGCCGGTGGTGTTTGACCTGAAGGACGGCTGAGGGGCAGGCGGGGCGCTGCAGGCCGGAAAATGTAACTGATCGGTTACATCAATCGACCCCCTCCGGCTCGAAGGCCACCACGTGGTCCACATCCAGCCGGATGCCGATGCGCTCCCCGATGGCGTGGTTGTGGTGGCTAGGCACCAGCGCCAGCACCTTGCGGCCGCTGGCGAGCTTCAATGTGTAGAGGATCTCGGCGCCGCGGAAGGCCTTGTGCAGCACCTCGGCCTTCGTCGGCGCGGCGTCGTCGTGGATCACGTCGTCCGGGCGCAGGAGCACTTCCGCCCTGCAGCCCTTGCCGCAGACCGTGCACCCGACCTCGCAGCCGTGCGGGATCGCGCCATCCAGCACGCCCAGCTCGAATTGCACCTGTCGTGAGTTGAGCACGGTGGCCGGCAGGAACACGCCCTGACCGACGAAGTCGGCGACAAAGCGGTTGGCTGGCCGGTGGTAGAGGTTGTAGGCGCTGTCCCATTGCTCGAGGCGCCCCTGGTTCAGCACGCCGATCTCGTCGGCCATAGCGAAGGCTTCCTGCTGGTCGTGCGTCACCAGCACCGCGGTGGCACCGGAACTTTTGATAATGCCGCGCAACTCGTGCGACAGGCGCTCGCGCAACCCAGTGTCCAGACTGGCGAAGGGCTCATCGAGCAGCAGGAGTTCGGGGCGAGGCGCGAGCGCGCGCGCCAGC
>SXNB01000289.1 GCA_005777205.1 Burkholderiales bacterium
ATCATTCTGCCAGTCTACCGAAAAAGGGGTGGTGGCGAATCAGGGACTCGAACCCCGGACAAACGGATTATGATTCCGCTGCTCTAACCAGCTGAGCTAATTCGCCATTTTTGAGAGGGAGCGGATTTTCGCTCAATTACGGCATGAAGTCAAAGGCTTGAGAGGGTTCGCGGTGGGCGGAGAAGAACCGGAATTCGAGGTCGCGATCGTGGGTGGCGGCATCGTCGGCACCGCGCTCGCGCGCGCTTTGCAGGGGCAGCGCGTCGCCCTGGTTGCGCAGGCTGCGCCGTCACGGCCCGCCCCCGGCGCGCTGGATGCCCGCGTCTACGCCATCAGCCCCGGCAACGCCGCGTTCCTGGAGCGCATCGGCGCCT
Source organism: Burkholderiales bacterium (assembly GCA_005777205.1). Taxonomy (GTDB): domain Bacteria; phylum Pseudomonadota; class Gammaproteobacteria; order Burkholderiales; family SG8-39; genus RBG-16-66-20. Next base: position 375 of record SXNB01000289.1, read on the forward strand.
GGAAGTCGATCCCGCAGGACCGACTCGCTCCGGTCCACGCGATGCGGGTGTTTGGCGACGACGGCAAGGCGCGCATCGAGTTCGACGCCTACCGCAGCGGCGCCGCGGAACTCGCCTGGATCGTCGAGGACGCCGAGCTGCAGGCAGCGCTACGCTGGGGCGTTGAAGTGTTCTCCGCCGCCGGGTGCGAGCGCATCGAGGCGAACGCGGAAAGCGTGGCCTTGTCTCTCAGCGACGGCGTCGCGCTGCGGGCGAAGCTGGTCGTTGGCGCCGATGGCGCTCGCTCTGTCGTGCGCGCGCAGTCCGGAATTTCGGTTCGCGAGCAGGGCTACGACCAGACCGCGGTGGTGGCGAACTTCTCCTGCGAGCGGCCACATCGCAATGTCGCCTGGCAATGGTTCCAGGGCGGGCCGGTGCTCGCGCTGCTACCGCTGCCCGGGGAACGCGTATCCATGGTGTGGTCGGTGGCGGAGTCGGAAGCGGCGCGCTTGATGGCGCTGGCGCCGCGGGAATTGTGCGATGTCGTCGCCTTGGCCTCGCACCACTCGCTGGGCGCGCTCGGACTGGTGACGGTGCCGCGCGCGCTTCCGCTGCGCCGCCTGCGCGCGCAGCGCATGACCGCGCCGCGCATCGCGCTGCTGGGCGATGCCGCGCATGTGATCCATCCGCTCGCGGGCCAGGGCGCGAACCTTGGCCTGCAGGACGTGCGCGCGCTTGCCGATGTGCTGCTCGGGCGCGAGTCCTTCCGCGACGCTGGCGAATCGCGCCTGTTGCGGCGCTTTGAACGCAGCCGGGCCGAGGCCGTGACCTCCATGGACGCGGCCGTGCACGGCCTGCACCGCCTCTTTGGCAGCGCCAGGGGCGAGGTGCTCGCAAGCCTGCGCAACGCCGGATTGAACCTTGCCGACCGCTTGCCAGTCCTAAAGAACCTGCTTATCCGGCAGGCGATGGCCTAGAACAAAAAGGCAAAAGCGATGAGAAACCTGCTGCCCCTGATCCTCTGCCTGCTGGCGCCGGCTGCCTCAGCCAATGAGGCCGCCATCCGCAAGGCGTTGGGACCGGCGCTGGGCGGCGCGAAGATCGAGGCTGTTCAGCCGGCGGCGATTCCGGGCCTGTTCGAGGTGCGCATTGCGGGCCCGGACGGCCCGCAGTTGCTGTACACCGACCCGCAGGGCAACTTCATCGTCGATGGCCGCCTGTTCGAGGCCAAGTCGGGACGCAACCTGACCGAGGAGCGCCTGCGCAAGTTCACCGCGATCAGCTTCGCCTCGCTGCCGCTGGCGCTCGCGGTCAAAGTCCAGCGCGGCAACGGCAGCCGTGTGCTCGCCATTTTTTCCGATCCCTATTGCCCGGCCTGCAAGCAGTTCGAGAAGTCGCTGGCGCAGATCGACGACATCACGATCTACTACTACATGTACCCGGTGATCCGGCCGGAGCTGGCCGAGCATTCGAAGGCGGTCTGGTGCGCGCCCGACCGTGCCAAGGCTTGGATCGACCTCGCACTGCACGGCAAGCCGATCACGACGAAGGCGAAATGCGACGTACCCATGGAGAAGATGCTGGAACTGGGTAAGTCTTTGCGCGTCAATTCCACGCCCACCATCGTCCTCGCTACCGGTGAGCGCCTGCGCGGCGGATTGCCGCCCGAGCAGATGCGCACCGTGCTCGACGAGGCGCTGAAGGAAGCCGCCGCGGGCGCCAAGGCGAAATAGTCAAGGCTGCGCCGGCGAGCGGCTAGGGCAGGCGCGGCAGCGGCTCGCCGCGCGGCCAGAGCAGCCAGAAGCGGCCTCGCTGGCGCATGCGACCGGCCTGCAGGCCGGCTTCCGAGCCGCTGCCCCAGTAGAAGTCGCCGCGCACCGCGCCGCGGATGGCGCCGCCGGTGTCCTGCGCCACCATCAGGCGCTCGAGCGGTTGCGCGGAAAGCGGATAGGTCGTGGCCAGAAATACGGGCGCGCCCATTGGAATGTGGCGCGGGTCTACCGCCAGGCTGGCGCCCGCCGACAGCGGCGCGCCCAGTGCGCCGATTGGCCCGCCTTGGGCCGGCAGTTCGCGAAAGAACACATAGCTCGCGTTGAAGTTGAGCGCCTCCTGCAGCTTGGCGGGATTGGCCGCGGCCCAGGCCATGATGCCCTGCATGGAGGCCTTCTCCAGCGTCAGTTCGCCCTGCTCGACCAGATAGCGGCCAAGCGACCGGTATGGATGGCCGTTCTGGTCGGCGTAGCCGACGCGGATCCGCTCGCCGCGCCGGCCGCCGTCTTCGAGCTCGATGAGGCCTGAGCCCTGGATCTGCAGGAAGAAGAGCTCGACCGGATCCTCGACCCAAACCAGCACCGGTGCGCGCAGCTCGCCAGCGCGCGCCTCGATCTCGCCCCGGCTCCAATAAGGAACCAGCCTGCGTCCTTCGAGCCGGCCGCGCAGGCGCAGGTGTCGCGTTTCCGGGGCAACCGCCGTGAGATCCACCGTGACCAGGTCCTCCGGCGCGCCATGCACCGGATGGCGGAAACGCGCGCCGCGCGTGCGGCTGCCGGGAAGGATCGGCTCGTAGTAGCCGGTGATCAGGCCGTCGCTCGTCTCGTCCGGGGCGATGACCGCGTAGGGCGAGAACGCTTTCTGCAGCCAGGTCCGGGCTGCGGCGTCGTTCCCCGGCGTAATCGAGGCCGCGGCGACGCAGGCGCGCCTAAGTGGGCTCGCTTGCGGCAGTCGGGGGCAGCCTTCGAGGAACGCGCGCAGCGCCTGCGCCTGTCCGCCGAACGTCCAACCGGGCAGGTCCGCATAGTTGCGCGGTTCGTATCTCGCCGTCTCGGCCTGCGGCTTTGCCGTCGGACAGGCGGGACAGGCGGGACAGGGCGCCTGGGTCTGGCAGGTGGCGTGGTCTGGCGCAGCCGCCGGCGCAGGTGTCTGCGCGCAACCCAAGAGGACTACAATCGTCGCCATTCCCGTCAGGAGGCAGCGCGCAATGTGGGTGGTGTACCTTGAAATGGCTTTTGCCCTCGCCTTGCTGATTTTAATTGTCTGGTTCACCTGGCCCAAAAAGAAGCCGGGCGCGGCGCCGGGCGAAGGCGGCAACGCGGGCACGGGGCGAGACGGACCGGAATCGCGCAACTAACGCGCCGGCGCCTGACCGCCTCGCGCGTGGGCAGCCGCCGGCCCTTGCGCGGCAGCCAGTGGATCACCGGCGTCATCGACCACTTCGTCATCGACCCCTGCGCCATCGACGTTCCCCTAGTGGAGCACCCGCGGCACGGACAGCGTGAATTCGGGAACCGGCGCCTCGAAGCGCGTGCCGTCCTCCGCCGCCATCTGGTAGCTGCCGCGCATCGTCCCCACCGGGGTGGCGATGGCGGTGCCGCTGGTGTACTGGTGGGTCTCGCCCGGCCGCAGCACCGGCTGCGCGCCGACCACGCCCAGGCCCTTCACCTCCTGCACCTCGCCGCGCGCGTCGGCGATGATCCAGTGCCGGCTGATCAACTGGGCGGCCACGGTGCCGGCATTGCGGATGGTGATGGTGTAGGCGAACACGTAGCGACCGCCATCCTCGTTGGATTGATCCGGCAGGTATTTCACCGCCGTGCTCACGGCAACTTCGTAGCGCTTGTCTTGGGCCATGGGCGCATTGTAGTGCGGCGCGATAGAATCGCGTCGCCATGGCAAGGACTGACCCCACCATCCGCATCGCGCCCTCGCTCCTGTCCGCCGACTTCGCGCGCCTGGGCGAGGAAGTGCGCGCGGTGGCCGCCGCCGGCGCGGATCTGATCCATTTCGATGTCATGGACAACCA
>SXNB01000290.1 GCA_005777205.1 Burkholderiales bacterium
CGATGAACGGCATCATCGGCATGGCCCACCTGCTGCGCCGTGGCGGCATTACTCCGCAGCAGGCCGACAGACTGGACAAGATCGACAGCTCTGCCGAGCATCTGCTGGGCATCCTCAACGATATTCTCGACATCTCAAAGATCGAGGCCGGCAAGTTCCGGCTTGCCGATGCGCCGCTGGCGGTGGACGATGTCATCGCCCGTGTTCGCGCCATGCTCGCGGAAAGTGCGGCGGCCAAGGGCCTCGAACTGCGCACCGAGTGCGAGCCGCTGCCGTCGGGCCTGCGGGGAGACGCCACGCGCCTGCAGCAGGCCCTGCTGAACTTCGCGGGCAATGCGGTCAAGTTCACCGAACACGGGTCGGTGATATTGCGTGTGCTCAAGGAGCAGGAAACCACCGACGCGGCTCGACTGCGTTTTGAGGTTCAGGATTCCGGCATCGGCATCGCCGCGGAGCCGCTGAAACGTCTGTTCGGCGCATTTGAGCAGGCCGACAACTCGACTACCCGCAAGTACGGCGGTACCGGACTCGGCCTGGCCATTACCCGCCGCCTGGCCGAACTTATGGGCGGCGACGTAGGCGTCGAAAGCACACCGGGGGTAGGCAGCACCTTCTGGTTCACCGTCGAACTGAACAAGGGTACTGCCGCAGATAGTCCGCTGATAGAGGATGCCGAGCTTACTCCGCATCAATTGCGTGATTTTATCGGCGTGCGCATCCTCGTCGCCGACGATGAACCCGTGAACCGCGAAATCGCCCGCTTCCAGCTTGAAGAGCTCGGCATGCTGGTCGACGAAGTCGAAGATGGCGAGGCAGCCGTGCGCCTGGCGACGCAAAACGACTATGCCGTGATTCTGATGGACATGCAGATGCCGCGTGCGGATGGCCTCGACGCCACGCGACGCATTCGCCGGCTGACCAGGCACGCGGCGACGCCGATCATTGCCATGACGGCCAACGCCTTTGCCGAGGACAGGCTGCGCTGCACCGAGGCAGGGATGAACGACTTCCTCGGTAAGCCGGTCAATCCCGTCGCCTTTGCCAAAGTCCTGTTACGCTGGCTCGTCGCGAGTTCGGCCCGGCCGGGCCGCAGCTGATTCCGGACTCGCCCCCGCGGCGAGGCGAATCATCTGATTCAGCGGCACTTGGCGATATCGGCGTCGCTCATCGCCGGGCGGATGACGCACTTGGATTCCTTCTCGGCCTTCAAGCGGGCTTCTTCGCGCGCCTTGCGCTGGGCTTCCTCGGCTTTCTTGCGCTCGGCTTCGGCGGCGGGACTGATCATCTCGGGTGCGGCAGGAGAGGGCGTTTCCGCTTTGGCCGCAGCAGGCGCACCGGCTTGGGGCTGAGCGCCCTGGCCGGGGGCGCCCGGTGGGGGAGGCGGGGCCACAGCCGGCTGTGCCGCGACCTGCGCGGCATGGCCGAGCAGGCCGGCGGTGATCAGCAGTGCGAACGGATGCGATGGTTTCATAGTGTTTCCTGTCCGGAGCCAAGCAGCATGGTTTCGATAGCGGCCGCAACTTTGATCCGGTCGTCCTTCAGCGGCACCTGGCGATATCGGCGTCGCTCATCACCGGGCGGATCACGCAGGCGCGCGCCGCCTCGGCGCGCTTCAGCTCCTTCATGCGCTTTTCTTCGACCAGACGCCGCTCCGCCTGCTTCCTGTCTTCCTCGGCCGCCCGCGCAAGCCTGTCGATTTCCTCACGCTTGCGGGCTTCCTCGGCCTTGCGCTTGTCATCGGCCAGGCGCGAGGCTTCGAGTTCCTTGCGCTGCTGTTCGGCGCGCTTCTGTTCCTCTTCGGGCGAGGGCTTCGCTGCTGCCGCGGAACCGGCGGCCGCGCCGATCGCCGCTCCGGCGGCAACGGCTGCTGCGGTGCCGGCGGCACTGCTGCCGGACGAGGAGCTGCCCGACGAATAATTGATGCTGACGCCCTTGGACGCCGGCTTGGCTTCTTCCTGGTCGGCCTTCTTCGCCGACGAGCTTGACGATTTCGACGACGCCGACGAGGACGATGAGGACGATTTGCTGCCGGCGCGACCGGCCATGCTGGCGCTGGCGAAGGCAAGCAGGGTGGCGGCAATCAGGACCTGGACTATTGGCTTGGCAGGCATGGTGGACTCCATCGAAAACGGTTCATGGTAGGCAGCGGTTCATCGATCGCTTGCACCGCAACCCTGTGCGCAGCAGCGTCCCGGCTGGCGGCCCAGGGCGATGCGCTTCTTGGCATCGGCAAGTATCCCACGGTCAAGCAGGTTTGCCACCAGTTCGACCTTTTCAGCGATGGGATAGCGGCGGAAGATCTCCTTTTTCATCGCCGCCGGCGAGCCGCCGCCGTGCAGGCTGATCTCCGAATTCCAGCCGGCCTGGTAGGAGGCGGTCAGGTCCTCGATGAAGCGCGCCACGGCGATGCGCTTCTCGTAGGGCACGTCCGAGCGCGCGGTCAGCACCTCCGAGATGCGCCCGGCGGTGGCTGGGTTGTGGTCCTCGTCGGGGCCGGGCAGGGTGACGATCAGGCCACCTGAAACCTCGTGTGCCAGGCGCTGCATGTCGTAGATCTGCGTCGCCAGCAACAGCTTGCCGATGTTGGCGAACACTGGTTCGGGCACGGCAACGCCGGCGACCTTATCGATCTTGTTGTAGACCGATGCGGCGACACCGCAGGCGTAGAAACCCTCGACGATCTTGATCAATTCCACCATCTGCTCGCGCAGGTTGTCGGCGCGATCCAGGTCGATGGCGTTGGCCTCGGTCATCAGCGCGCCAGCGCCAATCAGCAGGTCGCCGAAACCCGCGCGCGCGGCGATGCAGGTCTGGCGGTGGTGGGCGGTGTAGTCGTACACCAGCGGCCCGGCGTGCTCCCACTCACCGGCGAGGAACACGCGCTCCCAGGGAACGAACACCTGGTCGAACATGAGTACGCCGGTCGATTGGCCGTACTTTGCGCTGAACTTAGCCGCCTTCTCGCCCGGACGTCCGGCGGGGCGGGCAACGATGGTCAAACCCGGCGCATCGACGGGGACCGCGCAGCACACCGAGAAATCCCCGTCGTGCTCGCTCATATTGCGGCAGGGCATGACGAGGAATTCGTGCACGTACGGTGCCGACGTGACGATCGCCTTGACGCCGGAAAGCACGATGCCGTCTGCGCGTCGCTCGGCGATGTGCAGGTACGCATCCGGATTTGGTTGCCGGTAGGGGCGCAGGTTGCGGTCGCCCTTGGCGTCGGTCATTGCCACGCCCAGGGTCAGGTCCTTAGCGTAGACGCGCTCGATGTAGGCGCGTAGTCGAGGCACGTAGCCGGTATTGCGTTCGGCGTCGATGCGATGGGCGGATTGCCAGATCGCCGACAGCGCATCACCGCCAAGGTAGCGCTGAGCACAACCGGTCTCCTGGCAAACGAGCCTTACCGCCTCCAGTTTGTTGAGGAGGTCCTGGCTGGAGGCCGGAATGGCGATCATCCGGTTCACGTCGCTCGCGCCGACGGCGCCGACTTCGGCGCGCATCACGGCCCTGAACTGCTCGCGCAACGCGTAGTCGTAGGTCAAAGCCACGCCATTGATGCCGGGTGCAAGCGCGGGTTCATCGGCGACGGATTCAATCTGGCGGCCGTCGACATAAACGCGCGGCTGGTAGCGGCGCAGGGATTCACGGTAGTCGTTGCCAGACATCAGCATATTGCCCCTTTATTTCAGATGGCGCCGGATTGCTTCAACGCTGCGATCTCGGCTGTGCCAAGACCGATCCAGTCCTTGAGCACATCGTCAGTATGCGCCCCGAGCGCGGGTCCCAGCCAGCGGATGGCACCCGGTGTCTCGCTCAGGCGCGGCACTACGTTTGGGACTGCGAATTCAGGGTTGCCCGGCACTCGTGGTTCCCTCACATGGGCGATATTTCCGCGCGCGGCGTACTGCGGGTCCGTGAATATCTCGTCGATCGAGTACAGCGGTCCGCAGGGCACCTCTCCCCTGCTGCAGATGGCGAGCAATTCCTCGCGATCGTGACGGCTGGTCCACTCCCCGACCACTGCATCCACCGCCGCGCGCTCGGCCTCGCGCTGCGCGACCTTGCCCCACTTGCCGTCGCCGGCCCACTCGGGGTGACCCATCAACGCCGCCAGGCGGGCGAAGATCTTGTCGTTGGTGCAGGCGATCGCGATCCAGCGGGCATCCTGCGTCGGGTAGTGGCTGTGGGGCACGACGTTCACGGTGCCCGGTCCCATGCGCTGACGCACGAGTCCCTTGTAGTGATAGGCGGGCGCCAGTTCGTCGAGGATGCGAAAGACCGATTCATACAGGCCGATATCCACCACCTGGCCTTCGCCGGTGTGCTCGCGTGCACGCAGCGCGACCAAGGCGCCCATGGCGCCGTACATCCCGGAAAGGTAATCCGGCAGCGTCGCCGAGCCCGGGGTCACCGGCGGCCGGTCGGGATAGCCGGCGAGGAAAGAGATCCCGCCGAAGGCGTTTGCAATTCGGCCAAACCCGGGGCGCGGGCTGTAGGGCCCAGTCTGGCCGTACGCCGAGATGCGCACCATCACGAGGCGCGGGTTGTGCTTCTTAAGTTCCTCCCAGCTCAGGCCCCAGCGCTCCAGCGTGCCGGGCTGGAAGTTCTCCACCAGCACGTCCGCCTTCTCCACCAGGCGCTTGAGCAGTGCCGCGCCCGCCGCGTTCTTCAAGTCGATGGTGAGGGACTTCTTGTTTCTTCCCTCCGAGAGCCACACCAGCGAGTCGCCGCAGGGCGTGGGGGTGCCGAACTTGCGCGTCGGGTCGCCGGGACCCGGCTGCTCGACCTTCACCACGTCCGCGCCGAACTCGGCCAGGAACGTGGCGCAGTACGGCCCGGCAATGAAGGTCGCACAGTCCAGCACGCGGATGCCCGCCAGCGGGCCGTTTGCCTGGGGTGTCGTCGATTGAGGATCGCTCATGGACGGTCGCTCATCGGCCCGGATGCTGGAACGCCTGGCCGCTCGTGCGACTAAGTAGTTCCTCGCGTGTGCCGCAATGAGACAGGTGCGACAGTGGTGCCATATCGAGCATTTCCGCGATCTCGAGAGCACAGGCGAGCACCTGTGCTGTGTCGATGCCAGTCGAGACGCCGCAGGCGTTCAGCAGGTGCACGATGTCCTCCGTCGGCAGGTTGCCGACCGCGCCCATGTTTGTGGGCATCGCGATGCCACCCCCCACGCCGCAGATCGAGCCCTCGAGGAACGACGCGCCGGCATCCAGCGCGGCGAGCACGTTGGCGACGCCGAAACCCGGTACGTTGTGGACGTGATACCCGAGTTCGATGCCCGGATGGCGCTCGTGCGCCATGCGAAAGAGGGTATGCACGTGAACGGGATCCTCCATGCCGACGCTGCCGGCGAAATAGAACCGCCGCAGGCCGGCATCCCAGAAGCGGCCCAGCACCGCGAGCGCCTTGGCCTCCGGCACGCGGCCTTCGTAGGGGCACCACATGGCCATGCCCAGCGCCATGGTGAAACCGACATTTCTCGCGGCGGCGATCTCGAACGCGCGGATGCCCTCGGCGATCGCGCGCTCGAGCGTCATGTTCTGGTTGTGCGCGAGGTAGGTCTCGCTCACCGTGATCAACCCCAGCAACTCGTCGACGAGGCCGCTCGCCACGGCGCGCTCGGCCCCCTTGGCATTGGGCACCAGGGCGCGGTACGCCGTCCCGGGGCGGCGCTGGATGCGCGCAAGCACCAGCTCGGCGTCCTTCAGGTGCGGTACCACGCTCGGGCGCGCGAAGCTGGTGGCCTCGATCATGGGAAACCCGGCCGCCGAGAGGCGATCGATCATCGCCACCTTGGTGTCGGTATCCACCCAGCGGTGGAAGCTCTGCAAGCCGTCGCGCGGCCCGACTTCGACGACCTTGACCTTATGTGGCAGCTTCAGCACTTGCCCTCCATTGGCGCTCTCCTCAGGTCAGCTCGATCCCGGCGGCGCGTACCGCTTCGGCATCGAGGCCAAGCCGTTCGATCAGGATCTCGCGGTTATGCTCGCCCAGGCGGGGGCCGGCCCAGCGCACCGCACCCGGCGTGGCCGAGAGAATGCCCGCGATGTTTTGCATCCTAACCGGTCCGCCGAGCTCGGCGTCCTCGACCGTGGTGACGTTCTTTCGCGCCTGGATGTGCGGGTCGGCGAGGAACTGCTCGACGTCGTTCACCGGGGCGACCGCCCCGCCGGCGGCATCGAAGCGCTGCAGGATCTCGTCGAGATCGAAACGCTCGAAGGCGCTCTGCAGCTCGACGTCGAGGGCCGTGGCGTTGACCAGCCGTGCGCGGTTGTCGGCAAAGCGCGGATCATCGACCAGGCGCGGAACCTCCAGCGCCGCCAGCACGCGCACGAAAATCGACTGCGCGCTGCCAGCCATGGATACCCAGCGGCCGTCGCGCGTGCGGTAGGTGTTGCGCGGCGCGGTGAACGGCAAGCGGCTGCCGTTGCGCTGCTGCACCAGGCCGAGCTGGTCGAAGTTGATCACCTGGGGCCCCAGCAGCGTGAACAGCGCCTCGTAGATGGCGAGATCGACGACCTGCCCCCGGCCGCCATTGGCCTCGCGGCCTTTGAGCGCCACCATCGAGAGGAATGCCGCCATCAGGCCAGTGGTGGAGTCGGCCAGTCCGAAGCCCGGCAGAAGCGGTGGCCCATCCGTCTCGCCATTGATGTGCGCGAATCCGGAGTAAGCCTCTGCCAAAGTGCCAAACCCGGGGCGATGCGACTTCGGCCCGGTCTGCCCGAATCCGGAGACGCGCACCAGCACTAGCCCGGGATTGGCAGCCGACAGCGCGTCGTATCCCAGCCCCCATTTCTCCAGCGTTCCAGGACGATAATTCTCCAGCACCACGTCGGCATCGCGCGCCAGGCGCAGCGCCGCATCGCGGCCGAACGGCGTGCGCAGGTCGAGCGTGACGGACTTCTTGTTGCGATTGATGACCTTGTAGTACAGGCCGACGCCATTCTTGTTGTTTCCCCACAGCCGCATTTCGTCGCCGCCGCCCGGCCGCTCGATCTTCACCACCTCCGCGCCGAAATCGGCAAGGAACATCGCCGCCATCGGCGCGGCGAGGAAGTTCGACAGGTCAAGGACCCGGATGCCGGCCAGCGGAAGCGCTGCCATCAGAACGGCACCGCCAGGGCCGCGTCGGGAAGGATCGTGGTGCGTTTCATGAGGCGCTGCTGGGTGCTGTCGAACGGTTCGCGCCGATGCATGGTGCAGGCGTTGTCCCACAGCAGGGCGTCGCCCAGCCGCCAGGTATGGGTGTACACGAATCGCGGTTGTACCGTCCACGCGAACAGTTCGGCCAGTAGCTCGGCGCTCTCCGCGTCGGACAGTCCGACGATCCGCGTCGTCATGCCGGGGCAGATGTACAGCGCCTTGCGGCTGGTGTACGGGTGGGTTCGCACCAGCGGCTGTTCGATGTCGGGAGACTTCTTGCGCTGCTCTTCGCTGGTAGGCACGCTGTAGCTGCGGTTGAAGGCCTCGTAGGATTGCACCGCCTTGCGCCCTTCGATCCGTTGCCTGGTGCGCTCCGGCAGTGCCTCGTAGGCCGCCGACATGTCGGCAAACGAGGTGGCGCCGCGATCTGCAGGAATGATCACGGCGTACAGGCAGGATCCCACCGCAGGCCGTGGCAGGTAGATCTGGTCGTAGTGCCAGCCCACCTCGGTATCGGAGAGGATGCCGACCGGCTTGCCATCCTTCTTCACGTTGGAGACGTAGAGCACCTCCGGGTTCTCTGGCGACAGGTACTCACGCCGCAGGTGGATCTCGAGCTCCCCGAAATGGCGCGAGAACGCGACCAGCTGCTTCTCGTCCAGCGTCTGCCCGCGAAACAGCAGCAGCTCGTGCTTCAGCCACAGCGCGCGCAAGGCCGACGCGGTCTGCGCGTCCGGCGGCACGGCCAGGTCCACGCCGCTGACTTCGGCGCCGAAAGTGGCCGTGAGCGGCCGGGTCGAGAGGGTCGAGGGGGTCATGGGTTTTCCTTGGATGGTGTCCGGGAATTTCAATTCAGGCGAACGGAGGCCAGGAGCGTATCGAGCGAGGAGGCCCGCTCGAGCGCCAGCACGGTTTCGACCACCCGCTCTGCGCGCGACCGACTCATCACCCGGCCTGCGTTGCCGTGGAACTTCGTCACGATCTCATCGGCGGTCAGCGGGCGCGCATCGGAGCCGCGGTTGTGCGACTCGCGATGGCGCAGTTCACGGCCGTCCTTCAGGCGCAGCACCACCTCGCCGGAGTAGTAGCGGGGGAACGCCGACTCCGGATCGATCTCGTAGCGGGTCTTCTGCGTCAGTGCGAGCGTGCGCGGATCGGCCAGTGCCTCTTCCTCGAGCTCAGAAAGCGTGAAGCATCCGCGCACCAGCGACGTGGCGATGGTGTAATGGACCGAGAACTGCGCCTCGTAAGCGCTCCTCGGCCGGCGCTTGCTTGCTTCTGGCTCGCACACCACCTGGGTCTGCCCGGCGCCGATGCGCGCCGTGATCGATTCGATGTCATCGAGCGCGAAGGCATGCTGGCGGCGCAGTTCGAGCGCCGCGTCGGCGAAGGCATGGTTGAAGTGGCAGGCGGGGTAAGGCTTCATGGCCACGTTCAGCATCTCCCAGGTCTCGCCGAGCGCCGCGATGCTCATTGCCGGCTCGGCCGGATGTTGCGCGCCCACGTAGGCGTTAAACAGTCCGAACCGCCCTTCGTAGGCGCGTTTCGGGCCGGCGAAACCGGATCGCGCGAGCGCGCAGGCGGTCGCCGCAGATGACGCGGCCCAGCCCGGGTGCATGCGCTTGGTCCATGCGCCGTCCTCCAGGAACTCGAGGCTGCCGGAGGCCATGGAGAGGACGATGCCCTGTGCGTGTGTGATTTGCGCCGGGCTCATCCCGGAGAGCCGCCCGGCGGCGAGCGTCGCGCCGAACGCGCCCACCAGGCCGGTGGGATGGAAGCCGCGCAAATGGAAACCGTTCTTCGCCGCCTGGCCGATGCGGCTCGAAGCCTCGACCCCGACGAGGTAAGCGGCAAGCGCCTCCCGGCCGCTCGCGCGCTCGCGCTGGCCGACGCCTAGCATCACCGGCACCGCGCTGGCCGACGCGTGAACGACCGCCCCGGAATGCGTGTCGTCGAAATCCAGGCCGTGGATCAGCGTGCCGTTGGCGAGCATCGCATCGCGCAACGGCAGGCCGAGCGACGTGCCAAGCACCGGGTAGGGCCCATCGCCAGCCAGTCCCGCGAGCGCGTTGATGGTGCGCTGGCCGAACTCGAATCCGGTGGAAGCGAACCCGATGCCGATGCAATCGAGCACGTGCAGCTTGGCGCGCTCGATGACGTTTGCCGGGATGTCGTCGTAGCGCAATTCGCTGGCGAACTGCGCCAGCACGCTGGAAAGAGTCGTGTCCGTGGCCGTGGCGGCCAGCGCTTGCGGATAGGCAGGGGCGTTCATGGGATCTCCGGGCAGGGCGTGGCAGGCCTGTTCATGTGGTTGCGGGGTCGTGCGCCGAGGCGCGCAGGCGCATCTTCGAAGTGAAGCGTCCGGCGGGGTACAGGCTCGCGGACACCAACAGCAGTTTGTCGTTCTCGCCGAAGTAATGACGCGTGATCGCGAGGCCCGGGTAGCCGGCGCGCACGCCGAGCAGGCGGGCCTTGTCCGGCGCCAGCTCGCAGGCGTCGATCTCCTGCTGCACCTCGGCGATGCGCTCGCCGTAGCGCCGCTCGATCAGCGTGTAGATCGGCACCTGCAGGTCGCGCATCTCGTTTTCCACCGCGGCAAGCGCCTGCGGGATGTAGATCTCGCTCACGACCATCGGCTGCTTCGACCCGGCCTGGTAACGCAGCACTTCCAGCATCCGCCAGCGTTGGTTGGGCGCGCAACGCAGCAGGCGCCGCTTAGCCGGCGTCGCGAGGACATCCTGCCGCGAGACGACCGCGAGGCGGGTGTTGTCGATGAAGCCGAACAGGTCCGAAAGGTTGCCGATGGACTGCACGAAGCGCGTGCTGTCCTGGCGCGCCTTGACGCGTGTCCCGATGCCCTGGTGCCGCGACACCAGGCCCAGGTCGCCCAGCCTCCTCAGGGCCTCGCGCACAGTGTGCCGCGACACGCCGAACGCCTCGCACAGGTCCGCCTCGGTGGGCAGCATCGAACCGATCGCATAGCGGCCGGTACGGATGTCGTTGACGATGGA
>SXNB01000291.1 GCA_005777205.1 Burkholderiales bacterium
CCGCCCGATCTCTGTGCGCCACGAGATCGTGCACAACAAGACCGTGGTGGACACGCTGCGGCGCAAGGGCGCGGTGTTCGTGGAGGAACTGGACCAGGTCCCGCCCGGGGCGACGCTCGTCTTCTCCGCGCACGGGGTGTCAAAGGGGGTGCGCGCCGACGCCGAGCGCCGCGGCCTGAAGGTGTTCGACGCCACCGGCCCGCTGGTGACCAAGGTGCACGTCGAGGTTTCCAAGATGCTGCGCGAGGGCTTCGAGATCGTGATGATCGGCCACCGCGGGCACCCCGAGGCCGAGGGCACGGTCGGGCAGGCCGAGCGCGGCATCACCCTGATCGAGACCGTGGAGGACGTCGCCGCGCTGCAGGTGCGCGAACCGGAAAAGCTGGCCTACGTCACCCAGACCACCCTGTCGGTCGATGACGCACAGCGCATCGTCGCCGCGCTGCGCGTCCGCTTCCCGGAGATCCGGGGCCCCAAGCGCGACGACATCTGCTATGCCACCCAGAACCGGCAGGACGCGGTCAAGTTCATGGCGCCGCAGTGCGAGGTGGTGATCGTGGTGGGCTCGCCCAACAGTTCCAAGTCCAACCGCCTGCGCGAGGTGGCCGAGCACATCGGCGCCGAGGCCTACATGGTGGACAGCGCTGCGGACCTGAAGTCGGCCTGGATCGCGGGCAAGAAGCGCGTCGGCGTGACCGCTGGCGCGTCCGCGCCGGAAGTGCTGGTCGAACAGCTGGTAGCGCGGCTGAAGGAACTGGGCGCGGCCAGCGTGCGATCCCTGGACGGCATCACCGAGAGCGTGGTGTTCACGCTGCCGCGCGAGCTCGCGCCCCGGCGCGCCGACCGTTAGCGCTTGCGGGGATCCTAGAGGTTGTCGGTGGAGTAGCGGCCGGCTCGGGTGAGGAGGGTGGTGAACAGCGGATCGGCGCCAACCTGCCGAAACTGGTCAATTTCGCGCTCCTCGTCCCGAACAAGAAGCGCGTATCTTCACGCTGTTCGCCTCGGCCACGGAAGAACGGGATCTATTGATCGTTTACTGAGCTACGGCCCAGTATATCGGAACTAATTCACGGACTTACTGGACCGGCCGCGGGCCTCCGGAGGGGTGGCGCTATAATCGTGCCCTCCCGCGACGCTGCTGTAGCTCAGTTGGTAGAGCGCTTGATTCGTAATCATGAGGTCGCCCGTTCGATTCGGGCCAGCAGCACCACCCCGAATGCCCTTGAGGGGAGCCTATGGCGGCTAGGATCCTGGTAGTGGACGACGACAGCATGCGGGAACTGATCCGCATCCACCTGTCGTCGGCCGGCTACGAGGTCACCACCGCGGCAAGGAACTGGGTGTGGTGGGCTACCTCACCAAGCCGGTGCGCGCGAAGAAGCTGCTGCAGTTGGTCGCGCAGCATGTCCCCGGAGGCGCCATCCCCATCGGCTGAAATCAGGCGGCTGAAATCAGGGACAGACCACGTTTTAAAAAGTGGTCTGTCCCTGATTTCGGCTACTGGCAGGCGCGCAGCTCGGTGCCGGGGAACCCGGCGGTCAGTTCCCTGAGCATGCCCTGCTGCGCGGCGCTGACGGCGCGCACCTGGAACCAGACCTTGGGCACCTGCGCCTCGCGCGCGCCGACCTGCGCCAAGCGCACGCCGCGCCCGCGTACCCCCTCCAGCTGGGCCTTGGCGGCATCCTCGGTGCCAAACACGCCCAGCGAGACCGCCCAGCGCGAAGGGCCCTCGTCCTGCACGATGAAATACTCCTCCGCGCTGAAGCCCAGGCTCTTGAGCTCCGCGGCCTTCTTCTGCGCCCCCGGGCGGTTGCCCTGCGGCGGGATGAACACCCACCAGTCGGCGGGCTCGTTGCCGCGGCGCTGCGATAACCGCTCACCCGGCGCGAGCGGCCCCAGCGCCAGCTTGGCGCGCGCGACCTCCGCCGCCGCAAAGCCGCCCCATTCCAGGCAGGCGGCGGGCGGCGCATCCGCCGCGATGGGCTTCGGGGTCGGCATGGGCGCCTCGGCCGGCCTTGCGGCCTCGCCATCCGGGGGCAGGATGCGCAGGTTCCGCGGCTCGATCTGCTGCGCGAGGGGCTTGGGGTCGCGGCCTGAATCGGGGGGCGAGAAGTAATACCACCAGGCGAAGAACGCCAGGTTGGCGGCGACCAGGAACAGGAACATTGCCCTCATGGAGTCGCGGCCATGCGCGCCAGGCCTTCGAGCACCAGGTTCTCGACGATGCGGCAGGGGAAGGGCATGCGCTCGATCAGCGCCGGCCCGCCGCCGCCGGAGACCAGACACTGCGCGCCGCAAGGCATGCTTCGGTACATGCGCTCCACCGCGCCGGCCTGCGCGTGCCGGCAGCCGGTCTCGATCGCGTCCACGGTGTTGCGCGGCATGTCCACGTAGTTGCCCTCCTGCAGCGGCAGGCGCCCAGTGTGCTCGTGCAGGACGAAGCGCATCAGGTCCACGCCCGGTACGATCAGCCCGCCGAGGAACTCGCCCGCGGCCGAGAGCCGGTCGATGGTAGTGCAGGTGCCGGCGTTGACTACGAGGCAGTCGCGGCCCGGTTCGAGCGCGCGCGCCGCGATCAGCGCTGCCCAGCGGTCCGGCCCGAGCACCTCGGGGCGCTCGTAGCAGTTCTTCACGCCGCAGCGCTCCGGCTCGCCGCGCACCCATTCCGGCTCGACCTCGAAGATGCGGGTCCAGTTCACCAGCAGCTGCTGCGCGCCGTCGCCGGCGACGTTGGAGATGAGGATGCGCCGAGGGTTGTCGTGCGTGACCGAGAACGGGTTGATGTGGTCGCTGGAGGCGGCGAACTCGAGCAGCGCGACGTTAGCGATGCCGGACCACGACTGCCCGTCGTACCAGCCCCACTTCACGCGTGAATTGCCGGCGTCGATGGCGAGGATCACGGAACCCTAGCCTGGACGATGCGGCCCGAGACGATCTCGCGCACGCCGCGCGCGGTGGCCAGGCGCAGCGCGCCGCTAGCGGCGATACCGCGCGCCAGGCCCGACAGCGTGCGGCCGTCGGCGAGGCGCACTTTCAGCCGCTCGCCCTCGAGGGCGTGCAGCGCCGACCATTCGGCGGCGAAGGGCGGGAGTCCTCCGCGCTCGAAGGTCTCCAGCGCCGCCATGACCTCGCGCGCCACCGCCGCGATCACCGCGTTGCGCGACGGCGGGGGATTCGTGAATGTCTCCAGCGCCGCGATCCTGCGTCGCAGCCGTCGCGCCAGGGCCGGATCGTTGCGGCAATTGATGCCGATGCCGATGACGACCGTCGTTTCGCCGGCGCCTGCCCGGGTCTCGACGAGGATGCCGCCCAGCTTGGCGCCCCTGACGACGAGGTCGTTGGGCCACTTGACCTGGGTTTCGCCCGCCCCGAGCGCGTGCAGCGCCCGTGCGCAGGCGACGCCTACCGCCAGCGACAAGCCGGACAGGGCCGCGGGCGCGCAGCGC
>SXNB01000292.1 GCA_005777205.1 Burkholderiales bacterium
ATGAAAACCGGCACGCCCAGCGCCGACAGGGCGGGGATCGGAATGTTGTTGGTGCCGGCGCCGGCCCGCGCCACCGCCTTCAGGTTGGTGTCGAACGCCATGCCGTGCATGTCTGCCGAGCGCACCAGGATCACGTCCGGGGACTTCGATTCCCTGACCACGCTGAAGCGCTGCGCGGGCAGGCGCTTCAGGCCCACCTGGGCGATCGGGTTCAGCAACAGCACCTCGAGCTTGCCGGCGCGCTTAACCATGCTGCTTCTCAAACGCTTTCATGTAGTCCACCAGCGCGCGCACGCCCTCGATGGGCATGGCGTTATAGATCGAGGCCCGCATCCCGCCCACCGAGCGGTGGCCCTTCAGCTGCACCATGCCGCGCGACTCCGCCCCCTTGAGGAAGGCCTCGTCCAGTATCGCATCGGCCAGCATGAACGGCACGTGCATGCGCGAGCGGTCCGCCCGCGCCACCGGGTTGCGGTAGAACGAGCCGGCATCGATCAAATCGTAGAGCAGCTTCGCCTTGGCGACATTGCGCCGCTCCATCTCGGCCAGCCCGCCCTGGGTCTTGATCCACTTGAACACCAGGCCGGCGATGTACATGGCGTACGTGGCCGGCGTGTTGTGCATGGAGTCGGCCAGCGCCTGCTGCTGATAGTCCATCACCGAAGGCGTGCCCTTGGCGGCCTTGCCGATGAGATCGTCGCGCACGATGACGACCACCAGGCCCGCCGGGCCGAGGTTCTTTTGCGCGCCGGCGTAGATCAATCCAAACTTCTCCACGGCCAGGGGGCGCGACAGGATGTGCGACGAGGCATCCGCCACCAGCGGCAGGTTCTTCGCATCCGGGATGGCGTGGTACTCGACCCCGCCGATGGTTTCGTTGGAGCAATAGTGGACGTACGCGGCATCGGGCCGGAGGTTCCAGTCCATGGGCGCGTAGGTAAAGGCCTTGTCCTCGGCGGAAGCGGCAACGTGGATGTCGCCGTACGCCTTCGCCTCCTTGACCGCCTTCTTCGACCACTCGCCGGTGACCACGTAATCCGCCTTGCCCTTGCCCGCCATCAGGTTCATCGGGATCTGGGCGAACTGCAGCGTCGCCCCGCCCTGCAGGAACAGGACGCGGTAGTTCGCGGGAATAGCGAGCAGCTCGCGCAGGTCCTTCTCCGCTTCGGCGGCGATGGAAATGAACTCCTTGCCGCGATGGCTCATCTCCATCACGGACATGCCCGAGCCGTGCCAGTCGAGCATCTCGTCGGCGGCGCGCGACAGGACTTCCCCCGGGAGCGCAGCCGGACCGGCGCTGAAATTAAAGATTCGCATGGCGTGTCCGTCCCGCGTCAGTCCAAGGTCGGCGCAGGCGGGGCGTCGACGGACGCGTCGGACGCTGCGTCCCCGCCGCCGTTGCCATTGCTCCCATTGCCGTTGCCGTCGACCTCGTCGCGCTCGACGATGCGCTCGACCCCGGCCAGCTTCTCGCCCTCCGAGAGCGCAATCAGCGTCACGCCCTGCGTCGAGCGCCCCATCTCTCGGATCTGCGCCACCGCGGTGCGGATCAGCACGCCACCGGTGGAGATGAGCATCACCTCGTCGGCCTCCTCCACCAGCACCGCACCCACCAGCGCGCCGTTGCGCTCGCTGCCCTGGATCGCGATCATGCCCAGGCCGCCGCGGCCGTGCTTGGTGTACTCGGCGATCGCGGTGCGCTTGCCGTAGCCGTTCTCAGTGGCGGTCAGCACCGACTGCTTCTCGTCTCTCGCCGCCAGCATGCTGACGACGCGCTCGCGGCCGCCCTCGGGCAGACGCATGCCGCGCACGCCGGTGGCCTGGCGGCCCATCGGCCTCACGTCCTCCTCGTGGAAGCGGATCGCCTTGCCCTCCGAGGAAAACAGCATGACGTCGGTGCTGCCGTCGGTGAGCGCTGCGCCGACCAGGAAGTCGCCCTCGTCAAGGTTCACCGCGATGATCCCCGAGAGGCGCGGGCGCGAGAAGTCCGCCAGCGGCGTCTTCTTCACCGTGCCCTGCGAGGTGGCCATGAACACGAAATGGTTCTGGTCGAACTCCTTCACCGGCACCACCGCGGTGACCTTCTCGCCCTCCTCCAGCGGGAACACGTTCACCATCGGCTTACCGCGCGCGGTGCTGCCGCCCTGCGGCACATCGAACACCTTCAGCCAGTACAGCCGCCCCCGGTTGGAGAAGCACAGCAGGTAGTCGTGCGAGTGCGCCACGAACAGGCGCTCGATGAAGTCCTCGTCCTTGGTGGTGGCCGCGGTGCGGCCGCGCCCGCCTCGCCGCTGCGCCCGGTAGTCCGCAAGTGGCTGCGACTTGACGTAGCCGCCGTGGGAGAAAGTGACCACCATGTCCTGCGGCGCGATCAGGTCCTCGCGCGAGATATCCTCGGCCACCGTGACAATCTCGCTTCTGCGCTGGTCGCCGAACTCCTCGCGCACCGCTTTCAGCTCGGCGGCGATGATGGCGGTGATGCGCGCCGGCTTGTCGAGGATATCGAGCAGGTTGGCGATGGCGGTCATCACCTCGCGGTACTCGTCGCGGATCTTGTCCTGCTCCAGCCCG
>SXNB01000293.1 GCA_005777205.1 Burkholderiales bacterium
CATGCAGACCGAGATCACCCTCGGCCTGCAGGGCTGCCTGCGCCTCGGCCGCATGAAGGACGAGGGCACCGCCGCGGTGGAGATCACCTCGATCCTGAAGCGCAATTCCTGTGGCAAGTCGCTCAACATCGAGCGCCTGGAGCGCGACATGATGGGCGGCAACTGCATCTCGGATGAGTTCGGCGTCGCCCGGCACCTGGTCAACCTCGAGGTGGTGAACACCTACGAAGGCACGCACGACATCCACGCGCTCATCCTCGGGCGCGCCATGACCGGGATTCAGGCTTTCAGCTAGCCGCTTCCTTGGCGCTACGCGTCGCCATCGTCGGGGGCGGACTGGGCGGCCTTGCCGCCGCGCTGTTCCTGCGCGCTGTTGGGGCCGAGGCTTCCGTCTACGAGCAGGCGTCCGAACTGCACGAGGTCGGCGCCGGTATCGTCGTCTCGCCCAACATGGTGCGGCCGTTGGCTCGGTTGGGCCTCGCCGCCGCGCTACCGTCGTTTGCGGTGCGCCTGGAGGAAGCCTGGGAGTTTCGTCGCTGGGAGGACGGGCGGGTGCTGTTCTCGCAGACGATGGGAAGCGAGTGCGAGCGGCTGTACGGCGCGCCGTGCTACGTGGCGCATCGCTGCGACCTGCTTGCCCTGTTCCAGTCCGCGCTGCCGGCTTCCCAGCTGCATCTCGATCATCGCTGCACCTCAGTACTCGACGACGGCGCGTCCGTTCAATTGACCTTCGCGCGCCGCGACGGTAGCGGAGTCTGTGTCGCGGCCGACCTCGTGATCGGCGCCGACGGCATCCACTCCGTGATCCGTGACGCCATCGCGCCGAAAGTCGATGCCCGCTTCTCGGGACTGTGCGCCTTCCGCTGCCTCGTGCCTGCCGAACGCGCGCCCGAGATGGCCTTGCGGCCGGTGCAGTCCGTCTGGCTGGGGCCCAAGCGCCACTTCGTCCACTACCCCATCTCCGGCGGCCGCTTCGTCAACGTCGTCGCCATCGTGCCCGCCGGCGAGTGGCGTACTGAGTCCTGGACCGCGAAAGGCGAGGTTTCCGACATGAAGCGCGAGTTCGCGGGTTGGGATGCGCGCGTGCACCAGTTGATCGACTCCGCCACCGACACCAAGCGCTGGGCCTTGTATGACCGCACCCCGCTGGAGCGCTGGACCTCGGGACGGATCAGCCTGCTGGGGGATTCGGCTCACGCCATGCTGCCGTTCTTTGGACAGGGCGCAGCGCAAGCGGTGGAGGATGCTTCGGCGCTGGCGGAATGCCTGGGGGGCGTTGGGCGGGATTCCGCGCCCGCGGCTTTGCTGCGCTACGAAGACATCCGGCGTCCACGAGCGAATCAGGTCCAACTCATGAGTCGCGGGCGTGAGATCCGGAACCATTTGCCGGATGGCCCTGAGCAGGAGCAGCGCGACCGTGATTTCGCCCAGGGAGATCCGTTGCGGCAGAGTGCGTGGCTGTATGGGCACGGGCAGGATAGCGCTGCTACAGGGTCTTGAACTGTAACCGATCGGTTACATTTGGCGGCGCCTGATTCGCGGCTTCAGGCCTCGCGAAATTCCCCGCACCTGGATTGAGGCGACTTCGAGCCTCATAATTCCTTTATCCCCTTCGACCGCACGCAAAGGCGCCCATATGTCGGAACGCAAAGTCGCAGTCGTCACCGGCTCAGCCACAGGGGTTGGTGCGGCAACCGCGCTCGGCCTGTCGCACCGTGGGTACAACATACTGGTCAACTACTCGAAGAGCGAGGCGGAAGCGAACGCCTCTGAGGCGGCCTGCCGGCAGGCTGGCGCCGATACCTTGCTGGCACGCGGAGACGTTTCGGATGATGAGGCCTGCAAACGCATGGTCGGCGCCGCGATCAGTCGCTGGGGCCGTGTGGATGCCCTGGTCAACAATGCCGGAATCTCTTCATTCGCCGGCACCACGAACTGGGATGCCCTGGATGTGAGCACGTTCCAGAGGATACTGGGCGTCAATGTCATCGGGGCGTTTCAGATGGTTCGCGCCTGCGCGCCCCACCTGAAAGCGGCCCATGGCGCCATCGTCAACGTCTCGTCGATAGCGGGCGCCCTCGGCATCGGCTCCTCGGTCGCCTATATTGCATCCAAAGGCGCGGTCAACTCACTCACCTTGCACCTGGCACGCGCGCTCGCGCCGGAGGTTCGGGTCAATGCGGTGTGCCCTGGTCTGATCAGCACGCGCTGGTTCGTCGACGGCATCGGCATCCAGAACTACGAACATCTCAAGCAACAGTACGAGCAATCGACTCCGCTTGGGAAAGCCTGTACCGCCGAGGATGTTGCCGAGGCAGTCATCTGGTTGATTGAAGGCGCGCGAACGACCACGGGCGAACTGATCCTGCTCGACTCGGGGATGCACCTGGGCCGGGCCCTCACGATCGTCCCGCCGTCAGCCTGAGGCCGAACCCCTGTTCAACGGGCGGCAGATGCCCGCAAATTAGCACCCCCATGCGCCGCCATCTCCTTGCCGCCCTGCTCGCCCTGCTGGCCGCGCCGGCCCTCCTCGCCCAGCAGCCCGCGCCGCCAAACAGCCTGCTGCTGGTCGCCAAGCCTTCGCTCCTCGACCCGAATTTCACCCGTACCGTCGTCCTGGTGACGCAAGCCGAGGACGCGAGCACGGTCGGCGTGATCCTCAACCGCCCGCTCCAGAAAAATCTGCAGGCCTTTCTCCCCCAGGACCTCTCGGGCGCGAACTACAAGGACCGCGTGTTCCAGGGCGGCCCGGTGATGCGCCGCGTGGTCATCTCGGTGTTCCGCTCGGCAGCGAAGCCCCAGGGCCCGGCCTTCCCGGTGCTGAAGGGTATTTACCTGACGATGCACCCGGTGAATATCCGGGCGCTGCTGGAAGATCCGGCTAGCCAGTACCGCCTGTACGTCGGCTTCTCCGGCTGGGCGCCGAACCAGCTGCAAAGCGAGTTCATGAGGGATGGCTGGTACATGCTGCCGGCGGACGCGGAGACGGTGTTTCGCAAGGACACCGAGGGGATGTGGGAGGAAATGATCCGGCGGGCGACCAAGCCCAAGCCGACGACCTAGAAACGGAAAGCCCCGCACGAGGCGGGGCTTTGCTACCCGGAATCCCGGGCGACGCCGCGTGAGTGGCGCCATTAGGGGTCGTGGCGCAGTGGCCACGGTCGGAGTCCGCGGATCGTTGTCTCCTATTTTGCGGCGCAAAGAATATCGCGGTGTACGGACGGTTGCCTGGCATTCCGTGGATGCGTTCTCCAACAGGCAAGCCAGCACCACGCGGACTGCATTACAATAAGTGCACTATGTTCCGCACCGCCCGAAGCATCGCCGCGTTCCTCGCGCTCGCCACCTGGGCCGTGCCGGCCCTGTCGCAGGAGGACGATGCCTTGCTCCTCGTGGCGCACCCCTCGCTGCGCGAAGCGGACTACCGGCAAACGGTGCTCATCGCCGCGCCCGCGCCCAATGGCGGTCACGTCGGCGTGATCCTCAATCGGTCGACGCGCCGGCCGCTGGCGAGCCTGTTCCCGCAGCACGAGCCCTCGAGGAAGGTAGTCGACCCGGTGTATTACGGCGGGCCGTTCTCGCCCGGCGCGCTGGTGGCGCTGGTAAAGACCGAAGCCACGCCGGGCAACGGCGCGGTGTCGCTCACCAAGACGCTGCACATGGCATTCCGCGCCAACGTCATCGACCAGATCATCGAGGCTACCCCCAACCAGGCGCGCTACTTCGTCGGCTACGTCGGCTGGCGCCCGGGTGAACTGAAGGGCGAACTCGACCGCGGCCTATGGTCGGTGCTCAACGTGGACCCGGAAATGGTGTTCCGCAAGGACACCGACGGCCTGTGGGAGGAACTCCTGCAGCAGACGCGGCGGATCCGGGCCAAAACCGGGACCGACCACGATGTCGCCGCTGCCGGGAAATCGTGGTCCGTCCCTGATGTTCAGGCGGCGGCTTTGGCGGGCGCCTTGTCGAACGTCATCCCGCCGCGGTAGTCGGCGCGGATCGTGTCCCCGGGCGCGAAGCGCCCCTGCAGGATCGCCTTGGCAAGCGGGTTTTCAATCTCGGACTGGATCGCGCGCTTGAGCGGCCGCGCGCCGTAGACCGGGTCGAAGCCGGCCTTGGCGATCTCTGCCACCGCCGCCTCGGCCACCTCCAGCCCGTATTCCATCTTCGCCAGCCGCGCCGCCAGCCGTTTCAGCTGGATGCGTGCGATGGACTTGATGTGATCGTCGCTCAAGGCGTGGAACACCACCACCTCGTCGATGCGGTTGACGAACTCCGGTCGGAAATGGGTCTTCACCTCGCCCATCACCGCGAGCTTCACCACCTCGTAATCGCTGTCGGCCATCTGCTGGATCATGTGCGAGCCTAGGTTCGAGGTCATCACGATCACGGTATTCTTGAAGTC
>SXNB01000294.1 GCA_005777205.1 Burkholderiales bacterium
AATGTCCATCGGGCGATGCTAACATTGGCTGCATCGCCATCCGGAGACCAGCCATGCTCGATTCGCAGGCGCTCGACACGATATTCAGAACTGCCCGTTCCCAGAACGGCTTCCTCGACAAGTCAGTGGAGGACGCGCAGATCAGGGCGTTGTACGAGCTGATGAAATTCGGCCCCACGACCATGAACACGCAGCCGGCGCGATTCGTGTTCGTGAAATCGAAGGCGGCCAAGGATAAGTTGCGGCCCGCACTCAGCCCGGGCAACCTGGACAAGACCATGGCGGCGCCGGCCACGGTGATCGTCGCCTACGACCTGCGCTTCTACGAGTTCCTGCCAAGGACCTTCCCCAACAATCCGAACGCGAAGGGCATCTTTGAGGGCAAGGACGCCACCAACCAGGTGGTGTGCATGCGCAACGGCTCGCTGCAGGGCGCTTACCTGATCATCGCGGCGCGGGCGCTGGGACTGGATTGCGGGCCGATGTCCGGCTTCGACAACGCCAAGCTGGACGCGGCGTTCTTCCCGGACGGACGCTGGAAGTCGAATTTCATCTGCAACCTCGGCGCGGGCGACTCGGCAAAGGTGTTCGGGCGCAACCCGCGGCTTACTTTCGAAGAGGCTTGCCGGATAGAGTGACTTGCCGGGCGCCTTTCTCGTCGAAGTCGTAGAGCAGGATCAGCTGGTCCCTCACCGGGCCGGAGAGGCGCAGCTTTACCGCCCATTCGCCCAGCATTTCCAGGTCCAGCTTCGCGTGGTATTCGCCGGCATGCTTTCCCGGTACGGCTTTCACCGGCTTTACGTTGTGTGCCATGGGCATCGAGGGCATGTCGGCGCCCACGGTAATCTGCGCGCCGGGCAGAGGCTGGCCGCCGCGCATCAGGCGGATACTGCAGTCGTAGATGAAGTCCGTCTTTGTCGGCGTGCACGCCAGTTCCGCCTGCGTGCGCTGAGCGAGCGCGGGCAGGGGCACGACCAGCGCCAGGATCAGGAAAAGCGTTGCTTGAGCCACCGCACCATCCTTTCGTCCAGCAGGCCACGAGGCCTGAATACCAGCAGCAGGGCCACCAGGCCGCCGAAAACGATCATGCGGTAGCCCTGGAAGAACCGGCTGCCCTCCAGCAGACCGAGATCCACGATCACGCCCAGCAACGGCCCGAACACCGTGCCCAGGCCGCCGATGAGCGCATACGCCAGGCTGTGGACCCCGAGCATGATGTCGAAGTTCCGCGGCTCGACGTAGGTGTTGTGGTGGGCGTACAGGACGCCGCCGAACGCGGCCAGCGCGCCCGCCACGGCGGCCACGCCCAGCTTGAAGCGGGTCACGTCCACGCCCAGCGCCGCGGCCAGTTCCGGGTCCTCGCCCACGCCGCGCAGCGTTGCGCCCAGGCGGGCGCGCTCGAGGGCAAGGATTGCCGCGACGACGGCGGCTAGCATGAGCCAGATGATCGCAAGGTAAGCCCCTGGCTCGACACCGTTCTCGAACACCCAGCGGATGCTGCGAAAACCCTGGGTGCCTTCGGGACCGATCTTCTCTCCCTCGATCTCGACCTGCCAGTGCAGCAGCTCGAAGCCGATGCGCGCCATCTCGGCTGCAGCCAGAGTAGCCATGGCGAAGTACAGGCCCCGCAGGCGCAGCGTGGGCAGCGCCACCATCAGTGCGGCCAACGCACCAAGCCCCATTGCCGCGATCGCTGCCAGCGGCAGCGGCCAGCCGAACATCGCCGTCAGCATCCCGCCTGAATAAGCGCCAACGCCGAAGAACGCCTGCTGGCCGAAAGACATTTCGCCGGCCAGCAGCAGCAGGTAGGCTGATATGGCCAGAAAACCGAACAGGCCGATATTGGTGAGGACGCCTACCGCGTAGTCATCCATCTTGGTCCGATCGCAAGCAGGACGAACAGCAACAGGAAGGCGATGAAATCGCGCAGCTGCGGACCGAGGAACCACTGGCTGTGCGCTTCCACCAGGCCGAGCACCAGCGCCCCGACAACGGCCCCGGGCAGTGAACCCAGGCCGCCCAGCATCATCGCCAGCAGGCCCTTCAACGTGGACCACATCCCCAGCATCGGCGTCACCTGCTCGACGCTGGCGGAAATCAGGAAGCCGGCCAGGCCGCCGATGGCCGAGGCGAGGGCGAACACGCCCATCGACACGCGGCCGACGCTGATGCCGGAGAGCTCCGCCGCCAGCGGCGAATCGATGACTGAGCGCGCGGCGACACCAAAGCGCGTGCGGTAGAGGGTCCACCACAGCAGCACGCAGACCAAGACCGCGGCGCCCAGCATGACCAGCGCCTCGATGCGCACGGTGAAGCCCGCGACCTCCAGCGGCGCGCCCTCGTACAGGCCAGGAAAGGCATAGAGGTGCTTGGGCAGCGCGAGGATCGCGGCTTCTTCAAGTTGCATCCACAGCGCGAAACTTGCCACCATGGCGGCAATGGCGGAGCCCCGCCGGTGGGGTGCGAAGCACAGGCGCTCGACAAAGGCGCCGGCCAGCACCGTGGCAAGCACGCAGACGATGGCCAGGACGAGCAGCCCGGCGCCGAAGTGCAGGTGGACGAGTGTCGCGGCGTAGCAGCCCAGCATGATCGCCGGGCCGTAGGACAGGTTGACCCGGCGCAGGACGCCGAATATCAGGGTGAAGCCGACCGCGAGCAGAGCGTAGGAGGCGCCCGCCGCGAGCCCGTCGAGCGTGTTCTGCATCAGGTCGAAGAGCACGGCTCCTACTTCGAGGAGCCGAGGTAGGCCCGGCGGATGACCTCGTCCTCGGCGAGTGATCCCGGGTCGCCGCTGAAGCTGACCTTGCCCTGCTCCATCAGGTAGAAGTGCTGCGCCACCTTGAGCGCC
>SXNB01000295.1 GCA_005777205.1 Burkholderiales bacterium
CACGCGCTCGACTTCACGCGCGATCAGGCCGTAGGCCACGTAGTTCAGGCCCGGGCCGCCGTACTGCTCCGGGATGGTGGGACCGAGGAGCCCGAGCGCGCCCATCTCGGGGAAGATGGTGGCGTCAGTCTTCTCGTTGCGGAAGGCCTCGATCACGCGGGGTGCGAGTTTGCCCTGGCAGTAATCGCGCGCGGCGTCGCGCACCATGCGCTCGTCCTCGCTCAACTGGTCGTTCAGCAGCAGCGGGTCGTCCCAGACGAACGCCGCTTTCGCCTTGTGCTTCTCGGGCGCGTTCACGACGGCACCCGCTCTAGGATCACCGCGAGGCCCTGGCCGACGCCGATGCACAGCGACACCGCCGCGTACTTGGATCCGGTTTCCTGCAACTGGCGCGATACGGTGAGGGCGAGACGCGCCCCGGAGCATCCCAGCGGGTGGCCAATAGCGATGGCACCGCCGTTCGGGTTCACGCGTGAATCCTTGAAGTCCACCTTCATGATGGCGAGGCACCCGAGCACCTGGCTGGCGAAGGCCTCGTTGATCTCAATGATGTCCATGTCTTTCAGCGACAGCCTCGCGCGCTCCAGCGCCTTCGGGATGGCGTA
Source organism: Burkholderiales bacterium (assembly GCA_005777205.1). Classification (GTDB taxonomy): domain Bacteria; phylum Pseudomonadota; class Gammaproteobacteria; order Burkholderiales; family SG8-39; genus RBG-16-66-20. Next base: position 606 of record SXNB01000295.1, read on the forward strand.
GGCGGGTCCGACGCCCATGATACGCGGCTCGACGGCGGCGGCGGCGGCCGAGAGGATCTTCGCCATGGGCTTCCTGCCGTTCTTCTCGCCCCACGCCTGGCTCGCGACGACCAGCGCCGCGGCGCCGTCGTTGACGCCCGAGGCGTTACCAGCAGTAACCACGCCGCCCTCATACAGCGGCCGCAGCTTCGCCAGCATTTCCATGGTGGAATCGCGGCGCGGATGCTCGTCAGCGCTCACCACGCTGGGCGGCGCGTCTTTCCTCGTCGAGGGCAGGGTGACTGGCAGGATCTCGCCTTTGTAGAAGCCCTCGGCCTCGGCCCTGGCGTATTTCTTCTGCGAGGCGAGCGCGAACGCATCGGCCTGCTCGCGCGAGACGCCGAACTCCTTGGCCACGTTGTCGCCGGTCTCCGGCATGGCCTGGTCACCGTAGAGCTTCTTGAAGCGCGGGTTCGTGAACCGGGAACCGATGGTGGTGTCGTACATCTTCACTTCTCGGCCGTAGGGCGTTTGGCTCTTGCCCATGACGAAGGGCGCGCGAGACATGCTCTCGACGCCGCCGGCGATGTAGAGCTCGCCTTCGCCCGAGGTGATGGCGCGCGCGGCATCGGTCACCGCCTGCAGGCCGGAAGCGCACAGCCGGTTCACCGTCACGCCGGGCACGGTGGGCGGCAGGCCCGACATGAGCGTGGCGAAGCGCGCCACGTTGCGGCAGTCCTCGCCTGCCTGGGTGACGCAGCCCAGGATGACGTCGCTGATGTCCTCGGGCTTGAGGGCGTTCCGCTTCACCACTTCGGCGATCATCTCGCCGGCGAGGTCGTCAGGGCGCAGCGGCGCCAGCTTGCCGGCATGGCGGCCGATGGGGGAGCGGATGCCGTCGTAAATGTAGGCGTCGAGCATGGTCTTACTCCTGAGTGAGGAGGGAAACACCGAGTTGCGCGCGCCGCTTCAGCCAGGGACTGGGGCGGTAGCGCGGATCGGCGTAGAAAGTATTCATCGCTTCGAGGATGGCGAGGATCCTGGCCGGCCCGACGGCGTCGCCCATGCCGAGCGGCCCCTTCGGATAGCCCAGGCCCAGCATCACCGCTGAATCCAGGTCCTCGGGCGTCGCGATGCGCTGCTGCACGATGTCGCAACCGACGTTGACGATGTGCGCCACCACGCGTTGCGCGACGAAGCCGGCGGAATCGCGGATCACCGACACCGGGACGCCGTCCGAGGCGAGCAGGGCGTGCGCCCCGTCCCGGGCGTCCGGGTCAGTGACCGGGGTCGTCATGAGCGTGCGGCGCTTGGAGAAGCCGAACAGGGGATCCACGGCGACGGTGCGACGCGGGTTGAGCTTGAGACGCAGCGCGGTGGTAGTGGCGCTCTCGCCCAGCGGCGCAACGAAACACACGTCTGCCGAGGCGGCATCCGGTTCCAGTTTCGCGCCTAGTTTGACCAGCCATTCCTTCAATTCCGGGACGCACCAGATCGATTCCGTCCTGGCGGTCGGAACGGCCTGCTCTGGAATCTTCTCGGCCGCGCCGTCCTTGCCGTAAACATACCAACCCCGCCCGGTCTTGCGACCGAGCAGGCCGGCGTCGACGCGCGGGTCGCTGAGGAACGAGGGCTGGTACTTCGGCTCGCCGTAGTACTGCCGGTGCATGGACTGCATCACGCCATGCGCGATGTCCAGGCCCACAAGGTCCAGCAGGCCGAAAGGCCCGAGGCGGAACCCGGTGGCCTCGACGAGGATCCGGTCGATGCTGGCGAAGTCGGCCACGCCTTCCTGCAGCACGCGCAGGCTCTCGGGCACGTAGCCGCGACCGGCGTGGTTGACGATGAAGCCGGGGGTGTCCTTGCAGCGCACCGGCCTGTGGCCGTAGCGTTTCGCCAGGGCGATCAGCGCATCGCCCACCCAGGGTTCGGTGCGCTCGCCGTCCACCACCTCCACGATCTTCATCACCGGCACCGGGTTGAAGAAGTGGTAGCCCGCGAGGCGGCCTGGCTTGGCGCAGGCCGCGGCCATCGCGGTCACCGACAGCGAAGAGGTGTTCGACGCGAGGATGCAGTTCTCCGACACGATACCCTCGAGCTGCTTGAACAGCGCCTGCTTGGGCTCCAGCTGTTCGATGATCGCTTCTACCACGACATGGCAGGGCTTGAGCGCGGCCAGCGCGTCCACCACCTCGATGCGGGAGAGCGTCGCGTCGGCCTCGGCCTGCGTAATGCGGCCCTTCTGCACGATCCCGGCCAGCGATTTCGCGATGGCGTCCTTCGCTTTCGCCGCCGCGCCCGGCTGGGCGTCGAAGACGAGGGTGCGCGCGCCGCACTGGGCGAGCACCTGCACGATGCCGCGACCCATGGTGCCGCTGCCGGCGACGCCGGCGACGAGGTCCTCGCGATTCGCATCCAGCATTACGAGGGTCCGGCCGCGACGCGACCGCCTTCCTTGATCGGGGTTGCGAACTGGTAATCGATGTCCCAGGGGAAGTAGATCCACTTCGTCTGCTTGAACTCCTTGACGAACAGGTCCACGGCCAGGCGCCCGGCTGGCTTCGCGTACAAGGTGGCGAAGAAGGCCTTGGGCAGCATCGTGCGCACGAACTGCGCGGTGCGGCCGGTGTCCACCAGGTCGTCGATCAGGAGCCAGCCTTCGCCGTCGCCGGCGATGCTGGGTTTGAGGACCTTGACGGCGCCCTGCACCTGCTCCGCAGCGCTGCCCTCGCCGCTGCCGTAGCTGGTGACGCAAATGGTGTCAATCAGGCGCAGGTCGAGCTCGCGCGCGACCAGGGCGGCCGGGATCAACCCGCCGCGCGTGATCGCGATGATCCCTTTCCAGGGGCCTTTTTCGTGCAGCAGGTGCGAGAGATACCGTGCGTCGCGGTGCAGCTCCACCCAGGAAACGATGATTTCGTCTTCGTAGGCCATGGACCAGAATTTTATCGCGGTCGGGCGCAAGGCGAAGCTATAATCGATTCATTCGGAAACTTGGGGAAAAACTCGATGAATCGCATCCTGACCTCGGTTGCGGCCGGATTCGTGCTGGCGCTGGGCGCCGTCGGCGCCGCCGCCCAGACCTTTCCCACGAAGCCGATCTCGCTGATCGTGCCCTGGCCCGCGGGGGGCTCCACGGACACCCATCTGCGCGCGTTCGCTCAGGTTGCGTCGAAATACGTCGGCCAGACCATCATCGTCGAGAACAAGCCCGGCGCGGGCGGCATGCTGGGGCCGGCCAACATGGCCAAGACCGCGAAGCCCGACGGCTACACGCTGTCGCAACTGGCGGTGAGCGCGTTCCGCATTCCTCATATGCAGAAGGTGGACTGGGACCCGCTCAAGGACTTCAACTACATCATCGGTATCTCGGGCTACACCTTTGGCGTGGTGGTGAAGTCGGATTCGCCGTTCAAGACGCTGAACGACCTCGTCGCCTGGGCCAAGGCGAACCCCGGCAAGCTCTCCTACGGATCCACCGGCAACGGCACCTCGCCGCACTTGCTGATGGAAGAGCTGGGCATGAAGACCGGTGCGCAGTTACTGCATGTGCCGTTTAAGGGTAATGCGGATTCCACCCAGGCGCTGCTGGGCGGGCACATCATGGCGCAGTCCGACGCCACCGGTTGGGGGCGGCATGTGGACGCGGGCGCCTTCCGGCTGCTGGTCACTTTCGGCGACAAACGCACTAAGTGGAATGCGCCCACGGCGAAGGAGCAGGGCATCGACATCGTGTCCTACTCGCCCTACGGCATCGTTTCGCCCGCGGGCCTGGACCCGAAGATCCGCGTCTTCCTGCATGACGCCTTCAAGAAGGCGCTGGACGATCCGGACCACCTCAAGATGCTGACGCAGCTTGACCAGGTTTACTGGTACAAGTCCAGCGACGACTACGCGAAATGGGGCGCCGAAACGCTGAAAGCGGAACGCGCCACCATCGAGCGGATAGGATTGCTCCTCAAGCAGTAGGCTGTTCAACCAGAAACGCGGAGGCGCCCATGAAGTATCGGAAGATTCTTCTCGCCTACAACGGTTCCTTGGAGGGCAAGCGCGCCCTGTTCGAATGCGCCGACCTCGCGGGATTCCTGATTGCGGAAATGCACCTGCTCGCGGTGGCCAGCATGCCGCCGAGCCTGTTCCTCACCGAGGGCTTCGTCCCCGAGGAACTGCTGGAAGAGGAAAAAAAACGCACCCAAACGGTGCTCAACGAGGGCATCCAGTCGCTGACCGAGAAGGGATTCCGGGCCGTGAGCCACTTGGCGGTGGGCGAGCCGGTGGAGGAAATCTGCCGCGTTGCCAAGGAAGTGGGCGCGGACCTGATCGTGGTTGGGCACAACCAGAGCACCTCCTGGGCGGCTCGGTGGTGGAAGGGCTCGGTGGGCGCTTCGCTCCTCGACTATGCCCCCTGCAGCATCCTGATCGCGCTGTCGAAGACCTGAGGCCTCGCGGTTCGCACAAGCCGGCCCCAGCGGGCTTTTTTATTTCTACAATCCGGATGCCATGACTATTTCTTTCGGCAGTACCAAGGGCAGGCTCGAGGACGCGCGCATGCTCACCGGGCGGGGGCGCTACGTCTCCGATTGGAATTTTCCCAGCCAGGCCTACGGGCACTTCCTGCGTTCGGATCGCGCGCACGCCGAGATCGTCGCCGTCGATCCCGCCGCGGCGCTGGCGATGCCGGGCGTGCTCGCGGTGTATACAGGGGCCGACGTCCAGGCGGCCGCGCAGGGGCCGATGCCTGCGGCCGCGCCGATGAAGGGCCGTGGCGGCAGCGACCAGCGCGTGCCGCCGCGTTTCTCGCTCACAGCCGATCGCGCGCGCTACGTGGGTGAGCCGCTGGCGCTGGTGGTCGCCGAAACGGCGGCGCAGGCACAGGATGCCGCCGAGGCGCTCGAAATTGAATTCCGGGAACTGCCAGCGGCCATTGACGCGCGGGCAGCGCTCGCAGCCGGGGCGCAGCAGCTGCATGCCTCGGTGCCCGGCAACCTGGTGCTCGACTTCGAAGGCGGCGACGAGGCCGCCACGCGCGCCGCGTTCGCACAGGCGGCGAAAGTAGTGTCGCTCAGCGCCTACCACACCCGTGTCGTGGGCAATCCGATGGAGCCGCGCGCCGCCACCGGCAGCTACGATCCGGCACAGGACAGCTACCTGCTGCACGCCACCACCCAGGGCGCCGGCCCGATGCGCAACCAGGTTGCTGCGATGCTCGGCGTCGCCCCGGAGAAGGTTTGCATTGTCGCCGAGGAAGTGGGCGGCGGTTTTGGCGTGCGCTTCAACGCCTACCCCGAGTACGGCGCGCTGTTGCTGGCGGCGAAAAAGCTCGGTCGCCCGGTGAAATGGGTGAGTTCGCGCTCTGAAGTATTTGTCGCCGACGAGCAGGCGCGCGACATCGTACACAAGGGCGAAATGGCGCTCGATGCGCAGGGCCGCATCCTCGGCATGCGCTTCGAATATGTCTCCAACGTCGGCGCCTACCTTGCGTTCACCGGGTCGTTCATCAATACCGTCAACCTGGTGAACGTGGTGAGCGGGGTCTACGACGTCCAGGCGGTGCATGTCCAGGCGAAGCTCGTGCTGACCAACACGGTGCCGACAGCGGCCTACCGCGGCGCGGGGCGGCCTGTGGCCTCCTATGCGCTGGAATGCCTGGTGGACCAGGCAGCGATCGAGATCGGCATGGATCCGGCCGAGTTCCGCCGCCGCAACCTCGTACCCAAGTCGCGCTTCCCCTACAAGATCGTCACCGGGTTCGAGTACGACTGCGGCGACTTCGAAGGGGTGCTCGACAAGGCGCTCACCGCCGCCGACTGGGCCGGTTTTCCTGAGCGGCGCAAGCAGTCTGCGGCCGGCGGCAAGCTGCGCGGGCGGGGCCTTGCCAGCTACATCGAGGCCACGGCCTCGGGCGGCTTCGCGCCGTTCGACCAGGCGCATGTCACCTGGGAGCAGGACGGCACCGTAACGCTGCGCACCGCATCGCACAACCACGGGCAGGGCCACGAAACTACCTTCGCGCAGATCGTCTCCGGGGTGCTGGGCATCCCGATGGACAAGATCCGCCTGCGCACCTCGGAACCTGGCTTCCACATGACTGCCAACCCGACCGGCGGCTCGCGCACGCTTTTGGGATTGGGCAGCGCGATGTATTCGGCGTCGCAGGAAATCGTCAGGAACGGCATCCTGCTCGCGGCAGAAGCGCTGGAAAGCGCCGCTTCGGACATCGAGTTCGTGACCGGAACGTACCGTATCAAGGGTACGGACCGGTCGATCGCGATCACGGCGCTGGCGCAGAAATTTCCAGGCAAGCTGGATCTGGATTACCGGGACCGGCCGAAAGTGCCGTCGACATTTCCGAACGGCTGCCATGTCGCGGAAGTCGAAATTGACCCGGAGACCGGCGAGACCGAGATTGTTTCCTACGTCGCTTGCGACGACGCTGGCACCATCGTCAACCACCAGATCGTCGAGGGCCAGATGCAGGGCGGCATCACCCAGGGCGCCGGCCACATTTTCCAGGAACAGGCGATCTACGATGAGCACGGCCAGCTGCTCACCGGCAGCTTCATGGATTACGCGATGCCGCGCCCAGGCCTGGTCGGCGGCCTGAAGGTGATGGACCACCCGGTACCGACCGCGACCAACCCCCTGGGTGCCAAGGGCGTAGGCGAGGCCGGCGTCACCGGTTCGATGCCCTGCCTGATGAACGCCGTGATGGACGCGCTGCGGTCCGCCGGCGTCAAGCGCTTCGACATGCCGGCGAGCCAGCTGCGCGTCTGGACGGCGCTCCGCGAGGCGAAGGCTGGCCGGCCGGAGGCGCTGGCCGTCACACCGTGACCCGTGCCGGGTGAAGCGCCTCGTCCTGCCCGAGTCCGGCGACGAGCGCGTGCGCAAGGCGGCGCGGCGCATCGAATCCGATGGCATCGCGCACGCGATCTTTCTTGAAGCGGCGCCGCCCGAAGCGCTCGATCGCTACGCCGCGCTGTATCTCGCCGCGCGCCCAGAGGCGGGCGCCAAGGTCGCGCGCCGCCTGGTCGCCAAGCCGCTCTACCACGCCGGCATGATGGTGAAAGCGGGCGACGCCGAGGCGATGCTCGCCGGCGTCGCGCATCCGACGGCGCGCATCATCGAAGCGGGCCTGATGACCGTGGGCCTCGCGCCGGGCATCCGCACGCCGTCGAGCTTTTTCCTGATGAAGCTGCCGAGCTGCGCGCTGGTTTTTGCCGACTGCGCAGTGAACGTCGACCCCGACGCGGAGCAACTCGCCGATATTGCGCTCGCCACCGCCGCAAGCGCCCGCCGCGTGCTGGACGAGGAACCGAGGGTCGCCCTGCTCTCGTTCTCCACCAAGGGCAGCGCCAAGCACGCGCAGGTGGACAAGGTCCTGCGCGCGCTGGAGCTCGTGCGCGCCCGCGCCCCGGGACTTGCCATCGACGGCGAATTCCAGGCCGATGCCGCGCTGGTGCCCTCGGTGGCCGCGAAGAAAGTGAAAGGCGAGAGCACCGTCGCCGGCCGGGCGAACGTGCTCGTCTTCCCCGACCTCAACGCCGGTAACATCGCCTACAAGCTCACCCAATACCTCGCCGGCGCGCAGGCCATCGGCCCCGTCCTGCAGGGTTTCGCCAAGCCCATAGGCGATTTGTCGCGCGGAGCCAGCGTGGAAGACATCGTTGCGGCCGCAGCGATCCTGCTTCAGCAGGCCTGAGCGCTGCTTTGGCGGGCGTTGGCGCAAGGGGCGAGCCGCTACGCGGCTGCGATTCCGATCACGCCTCGATCAGCGCTGCTCGATCGGCAGGTAGGCGCGCGGCTCGGGGCCGTTGTACAGCGTGAGCGGGCGGATGAGGATGTTGTTCTCCATCTGCTCGAGCACCGACACCGTCCAGCCGGGCACGCGGCCGATGGCGAAGATGGGCACGAACAGATCCTCCTTGATGCCGTTCAGGTAATAGACCACGCCGGCGTAGAAGTCGACGTTGACGTTCACGCCGTGGCGCGAGTAGGGCTTCATCGCTTCGACCAGCGCCTCGAGGATCTGGTACCACTGCGGCTGGCCCATCTCGCGTGAGAACTTCTCGACGCCAGCGCGCATGTGGCGCGCGCGCGGATCCTCGGCGCGGTAGACACGGTGGCCAAAGCCCATCACAGCCTCCTTGTTCGAGCGCTTGGCCTTCACGTACGCGGCAGCCTTCGAGGCGTCACCGATCTCCTTCGCCATGTGCATCACGTTCTCGGCGGCGCCGCCGTGCGCAGGGCCAGAGAGGGCCGCGATCGCCGCGGTGACCGCGCCGTGTAGGTCGGCTTCGGTTCCCGCCACTACGCGCGCCGTGAAGGTCGAGGCGTTCGCGCCATGCTCGGCGTGCAGGATCATGTCGGTGTCCATCAGCCGGGCCGTGTCGGTGCTCGGGCGACGTCCTTGCAGCATGTAGAGGAAGTTGGCGGCGTGGCCGAGCGCGGGGTCCGGCGCCACCGGTGCGCGGCCGTTGCGCAGGTGCTCGTGCGCGGCGACGATCATCGGCACCTGTGAAGTGAGGCGTATCCCCTTGCGAAGCGTCGCCGCGGGGGACTTGTCCGCGGTTTCCGGGTCAAAGGCGGAAAGCGCCGACACCGCGGTGCGCAGGACGTCCATGGGATGGGCCGCCTTGATGGTGCCGATGATCTGAAGCACCTCCTCAGGTAGCCGGCGGGCGTCCTTCAGGTCCGCCTCGAACGCGGCCAGCTGTGGCGGTGTCGGCAGCTCGCCCTGCATCAGCAGGTAGCAGGTTTCCTCGAAGCTGGAGTGCTGGGCGAGGTCGTGGATGGAATAGCCACGGTAGCGCAGCTCGCCCGCGCGGCCGTCGATGTCGCAGACTTTGGAGCGGTCGAAATACACGCCTTTCAGGCCGCGGTGAATGTCGATCTTTTCCGGCTGTTCGCTCATCCGTTACCCCGCAGAAAACCCGCCATCGACGAAAATCGTCTGGCCGGTAATGTAGTCCGAAGCGCGGCTGGCCAGGAACACCGCCGCCCCCGCCATGTCCGCAAGCTCGCCGTTCCTGCCAATAAAGGTGCTGTCAGCCATTTTCTGCCAGCGCGCCGGATCGGCCGCCACCGGCGCGGTGAGCGCAGTGGCGAAGAAGCCTGGAGCGATGGCATTGGCGTTGACGCCAAAGCGCGACCAGGCTTCGGCCTGTGCGCGCGTGAGCTGCGCGATGCCGCCCTTGGAGGCGCCGTAGGGGCTCGAGTTGCCGAAGGCCCGTAGCGATTGCAGCGAGGCGATGTTGAGGATCCGCCCCCAGCGCCGCTCGATCATCGCAGGCGCGAGCCGCTGCGCAAGGAAGAAAGGCGCCTCCAGGTTGATCCTGAGCGTGGCGTCCCAGTCCTCGGTGCTCACCTCCAGCATCGGCTTGCGGATGTTGATGCCGGCGGCCGAAACCAGGATGTCGGGCGGGCCGAAGGGCCGAATGGCCTGCGCCGCGCAGTCGGCGATCCCGCCGCGATCGGCGAGGTCGCAGGCGATCGCGGCAGCGCGTCCGCCGGCCGCTTCTATGGCGGCTCGCGCGGCCTCGAGCTCGGCGGGACGCCGGGCGACCAGCACCACGCGCGCGCCCGCGCTCGCGAGCGCGTCGGCGATCGCGCGGCCGATGCCCGAACTCGCGCCGGTCACGAGTGCCGTCCGGCCCTCGAGGCGGAATAGATCGAGAACGCTCACTGCACGGGCCCGCGCCGCCCGGTCATTGCTCGACCGGGTCGCCCCGGTCGAAGCGCTCCTGGGGGAAGTACTTCTGCAGCCGGTCGTCCGCGGTGCGCGCGTGCGCTTCCATGCCCTCGAGGCGCGAGATGCGTGCGGTGACCTGAGCCACATCGCGGGTCGCCTCCCGTGTCATGCGCTGCCAGGTGACGGTCTTGATGAACTTGTGCACCGACAGGCCGCCCGAGTAACGCGCAGCCCCCTTGGTCGGCAGGATGTGGTTGGTCCCGGAGGCCTTGTCGCCGAAGGCGACGGTAGTTTCCTCGCCGAGGAAGAGCGACCCGTAGCAGGTCAGGTTGGCGAGCCACCAGTCAAGATTCCTTGCCTGTACTTCAAGGTGCTCGGCGGCGTAGCGATCGCTCACACGGACGGCTTCCGCTCTGTCCATGCATACAACGACTTCGCCATAATCGCGCCAGGCCGCGCCCGCTGCATCGCGAGCAGTGGGGGGCAGCTTGGCGATGTACCGCGGTACGAGATCCATGACCTTGAGCGCCAGGTCCTTCGAAAGCGAGATCAGCCAGGCCGGCGATTCATGACCGTGCTCTGCCTGGCCCACGAGGTCGGAGGCGACGATCGCCGGATCCGCGCTGTCGTCAGCGATGACCGCGATTTCGGTGGGGCCAGCGAACACGTCGATGCCGACCTTGCCGAACAGCGTGCGCTTGGCCTCAGCGACGAACTTGTTACCCGGCCCGACCACGATGTCGGCGGGCTTGCCGCTGAACAGGCCGAACGCGAGGGAGGCGATGGCCTGTACGCCGCCCAGCGTGAGGATCACGTCGGCACCCGACACCTTCATCGCGTAGAGAATCTGCGGGTGGATGCCCTCACCACGGTAGGGGCTGGAGGCCGCGACCACGGTGGGCACGCCCGCCGCCTTGGCCGTGGCGATTGCCATGTAGGCCGAGGCGATGTGCGCATAGCGGCCTGCCGGGACGTAGCAGCCGGCGACGTTGACCGGGATCAGCCGCTGGCCGGCGGTGAGACCGGGCGAGATTTCGCGCGAGAACTCCTGCATCGACTCGCGCTGCACGAGTGCGAAATTGCGCACCTGCGAAGTAGCGAACTCGATGTCGCGCTTGACCGAGGCGGGCAGGTCGCGCGTGCGCCGCTCGACTTCGGCCGGCGTGACGACGATCTCTCCGGTCCACTTGTCCAGCTTCTGCGCATACTCGCGCACCGCCGCCTCGCCGCGCGACTCGATGGCGGCGAGCATCTCCTCGACTGTCTTGCGCGCATGGCCGGCCTCGGATCCCGGGTTCTTCCCGGCCTTCTTCAGGTACTCGATCGTCATCGCGCGGACCTCGCTACTTCGTGTACAGCACGCTGGGCAGCCACAGCGCGATCTGCGGGAAGATGATCACCAGCGCGAGCCCGATGATCTGCAGCACCATGAATTGCATCATGCCTTTGTAGATGTCCGAGAGCTGCCACTGCGGGGCCACGCCCTTGAGGAAGTAGGCCGACAGCGCCACGGGCGGCGACAGCCAGGCCGTCTGCAGGTTGATCGCGATCAGGATCGCGAACCAGGTCATGTCGAAGCCGAGTTGCTTCACCATCGGCAGCACGATGGGCACGAAGACCAGTACGATGGGCACCCACTCGAGCGGCCAAGCGAGCAGGAAGATCGACACCATGATGATGATGAGGACCACGTACCGGTTCAGCTCGATCCCGAGCAGTGCCTGCGAGATGAGGTCCGGCGTGCCGAGCCGCGAGAACACACCGCCGAAAAAGTTCGACGCCGCGACCAGGAACAGAATCATGCACGACACTTCCAGCGTCTTCAGCACCGCGTTGAAGAGCAGTGGCCAGGTGAGGCGCCGGTACATTGTCACGAGGGCGAATGAGCCGAAGGCGCCGAGCGCGGCGCCCTCGGTGGGCGTGGCGACGCCGCTGAGGATCGCGCCCAGCGAGCAGACCAGCAGCACGGTGATCGGGATCATGCCTTTCACAAATTCGAACAGCAGACTGCCGACGTTCGCCGACCTTTCTTCCTTGGAGAGCGCTGGTCCAAGAGCAGGGTTGAGGTAGCAGCGTACGAGCGCGTACGTGGCGTACATCGCCGCGAGCATGATCCCGGGAATCAGCGCGCCGGCATACAGGTCGGTGACCGGCACGCCCATCACCGGGCCC
>SXNB01000296.1 GCA_005777205.1 Burkholderiales bacterium
ACATCGGCACCATGGCCGGAAAATTAAACGGCGTGATGCCGGCGCACACGCCCACCGGCTGGCGCACGGTGTGGGTGTCCACCGCGGTGCCCACGTTCTCGGAATACTCGCCCTTCAGCAGCTGCGGAATCCCGCAGGCGAACTCCACCACCTCGATGCCACGCTGCACCGAGCCCATGGCGTCGGGCAGGGTCTTGCCGTGCTCCTCGGTGATCAGGCGCGCGATGTCCTTCTGGCTGGCCTGCAGCAGCTGCAGGTACTTCTGCATCACGCGCGCGCGGCGCAGGATGGAGGCGTCGCGCCATTCCGGCAGCGCGGCGGCGGCGGCCTTGACCGCGGCGTCGATCGCGGCCGCGTCGCAGTAGGGCACCTGCTTCGTAACCTGGCCGGTGGCCGGGTTGTAGACGTTGCCCATCCGGCCGGCGGGCACGACAGCCTTGCCGTTGATCCAGGCGGGGACGGTAGCGAGTTTCAGTTCAGCGGGCTTGTTCATAGGCGTCGAATTTTACGCCGACGGCTAGAATCCGGATGCCGATCCGCCACTTTGCCGCTACATCGAGGAGTCGCCATGGGAGACCAACTGCAGGCCCTGGACCCGGTCACGGGCACCGCCATCGACCTGGCGATGAAGTTCGGCCCCAAACTCGTGGTCGCACTCGTCATCCTGGTCGCCGGCTACCTGGCCGGGCACTGGGCGGCGCGCCTCACTGGCCGCATGCTGGCGAGCTTTCATCTCGAGCCGCCGGTGCGCCAGCTACTCGAGCGCATCGTGCCCATCTTCGTGCTGGGGCTGTTTGCCATCATGGCGCTGCAGGACCCGGGCGTGGAGTTGCTGCCGCTGATCGCGGGGCTGGGCGTGGCCAGCGCCGGCCTCGCGCTCGCCACCCAGGGCGTGCTCTCCAACGTGGTGGCTGGCCCCTGGGTCAATGTGCTGGACTACGGCATCGCCACCAGCGAGGTGAACCAGGCCATCCCGGAAGCATTCCGCCGCCGCAACATCGCTGGGCCGGTGCCTCAACGCGCAGTACGGACGCTTGCGGCACGGGCCTGAGCCGGAACGCAAAGGTGCCCGGACCACTCGTTCCAGCGCGCCTCGCGTTCGCGCCGGACGGTACGCCTCGCTCGGCCGCTTACGACGACCTGCACCACAGCGCCGGGGGCGGCGCGGCGCAGGCCGAGCACGTTTTTTTGCGCGGCACCGGACTGCCCGGTCGCTGGCAGGACCACAACCAGTTCACTGTCCTGGAACTGGGCTTCGGCTTCGGCCTCGCCTTCCTCGCCACCTGGCAGGCCTGGCGCGACGATCCACAGCGCTGCGACCGACTGCACTTCGCCTCGGTGGAGAAGCATCCGTTTACCGAGCAGGACCTTGCGGTGCTGCACGCCGCATTCCCGGCGCTCGCGCCGCTCGCGGAGGAATTGCGCTCGAACTGGCCGGTGCTGGTGCCCGGCTTCCACCGCATCGCGTTCGAACGCGGTCGCGTCGTTCTGACGCTCGCCCTAGGGGACGTCGCGGACACCCTGCCGCAATTCACGCTCTCCGCCAGCGCGATCTACCTGGACGGCTTCGCCCCCGCGAAGAACCCGGAGATGTGGTCGCAGCCGGTGATGCGGCAGCTCACGCGCCTCGCCGCGCCGGGCGCGATCGCGGCGACCTGGAGCGTGGCTGCGGCGGTGCGCGAGGGCCTGCGCGACGCAGGCTTCCTCACCGAAAAGCGCTGCGGCTTTGCGCACAAGAGCGAGATGCTGGTGGCGCAGTTGGCGCCGCGGCGCGTCGAGTGCAAGGCTGCCGCGCCCATCGAGCGCCGCGCCATGGTCATCGGCGCCGGCGTCGCGGGCGCCGCCGCCTGCGAGCGCCTCGCGGCGCGCGGCTGGGAGGTCACGCTGCTCGAGCGCCATCCGGTGACCGCCGCCGAAGCTTCCGGCAACTACGCGGGCGCCTTCCATCCGGTGCTGACGCCGGATGACAGCCTGTTCGCGCGGCTGACGCGCGCCGCGTACCTGTACACGCTACAGCAGTGGACCGCGCTGGAGGACCTGTCCTGGAATCGCTGCGGATTGCTGCAGCTCGCGCGCGACGGCGAGGAGGCCTCAGCGCAACGCCGCGGGCTCGAGGCGCTCGCGCCGCCGCCCGGCTTCGCGCAGCTGCTCGATGCCGCGCAGGCCGGGAACGTCGCGGGCGTTTCCCTCTCTACCGGCGGCCTGTGGTTCCCGGAATCCGGCTGGATCCAGCCGCGCTCGCTGGTGAATGCCCTGCTTGCAGCCTGCGGCGGGCGCCTGCGTCCGCGCCTGCAGCGCGAGGTGGCGTCGCTTTCCCGCGACGGCGATGCCTGGATCGCGAAGGACGCGCGCGGCATCGTGCTGGGCGAGGCGCCCGTGGTGATCCTCGCCAACGCCGCCGACGCGCTGCGCCTGTCGCCGCAGCCCTCAATTCCGCTGCGCCGCGTGCGCGGGCAGTTGAGCCTCGTGCCCGGCATCGCGGGCCTCAGGGCCGTCGTGCTGCGCGGCGGCATGGCGCTGCCCGCGGTGGACGGGCTCTCGGCGGTGGGCGCGAGCTATGACATCGACGACGAGGACCCCTTGCCTCGCGCCGACAGCCACGCGGGCAACCTGGAGCGGCTGGAGCGCATGCTGCCGGGCGCCGGCGCGGGACTCGATCCTGCGCAACTGGAAGGCCGCGTCGCTTTCCGCGCCACGGTGCGGGACCGGCTGCCGTTGGTGGGCACGCTCGAGGATGCACGCGGCCCCGGCCTGTACGGCGCGTTCGCCTACGGCTCGCGGGGCCTGATCTGGTCCGGGATCGCGGCGGAACTGATCGCATCCATGCTCGAGGGCGAGCCGCTGCCGCTGGAGAGGAAGCTGGTGGCCGCGCTGGATCCGGCGCGCTTCGCGCTACGCGCGGCAAGGCGCGGCGCGGGCGCCGCCCCACCCGGCGCTACCAGCGCTCCAGCTTGATGTCGTCGTAGGACGAAGGCTGCGAAATGGGTTCGATGTGGCTCAGCGTGATGGCGTTGGGCACCAATGATCGGATGCGCTCCTCGATTTCCTCCGACAGCTGGTGCGCGCGATCCACCGGCCAGGCATCGGGCACCAGCAGGTGGAAGGAGATGAAGCGCCTTGCCCCGGCCTGGCGCGTAAGCAAGGCGTGGAACTCGATGCCGTAGCGCGGCCGGTATTCGGCGAAGATCTTCTCGATCTCGCGCAGCTCGGCCGCGGGGATGGCCGCATCGAGCAGGCCGCTGGCCGAGCGGCGCATCAGGCGGGCACCGATCCAGACGATGTGCACCGCCACCGCGATCGCGATCAGCGGGTC
>SXNB01000297.1 GCA_005777205.1 Burkholderiales bacterium
CCGCCGATCACGAACGCCAGCCGCGCGGTGCCCGCGAGCACCGGCCAGACCACGCGCGCGGCGCCCTGCGAAGCGAAGTACAGCGCGATGCCGGCGCCCATGAACGGATAGAAGGGTCCGACGGTGCGCAGGTAGGCGGAACCGGACTCCAGCACCGCGGGATCGGCGGAAAACAGCCCAACCCACAGGCGCGGGAATACTGCAACACTGGCGCCAATGGCGAGGCAGATGCCGGCGGCGATCGCTGCACCGATGTACGCCGTGCGCTTGGCACGTTCCGGCCGACCGGCGCCAATATTGGTGCCCACCAGCACCACCAGCGCCTGGCCGAAGGCGAACGCAACCGGGACCTGGAGCAGCTCCAAGCGCACGCCGACACCGTAGCCGGCGAGGGCCGCGGTGCCAAAGCGGCCCACGAGGCCCGTCAGCACCACCGCGGTGAGCACGGTCTGTACCGCCGATACCGAGGAGATGGCGCCGACCCGCAGGATCTCGCGGAACTGGCGACCGACCAGGCGCCAGTCGCTGCGGTGCGGCCGCAGTGGTGAGCGCCAGATGTAAAAGCCGGTGCAGATGGAGGCGAAACCGAAACCGACGCCGTAGGCGAGTCCGGCGCCGGCGATACCCATTTGCGGAAACGGCCCCCAGCCGAGGATGAGCGCCGCGGACAGCGGGATGTGGATCAACGAGGCTGCGACCAGCGCGAGCGCTGGGACGAGCGTGTTGCCGCTGCCGCGCAGGACGCTGGCGAACGTGTTGGCGATCCAGATCAGCACCGCTCCGCCGAAGAGCACGTTGGAGTAGGCGAGCGCAGCCTCGAGCGCCGCACCTTCGCCGCCTAGCAGGCGAAAAATCGGCTTGCCAAGGACGAGTAGGAGGACCGTGAAACCTAGGCCCGCAATCAGGGCGATCACCAGTCCGTGCACCACCAATGCCCGCGCCCGCGCGGCATCGCCCGCGCCCAGCGCGCGCGCGATCGCCGAGGACACGCCCCCACCCATGGCGCCGGCGGAGGTCATCTGGAGCAGCGTCACCAGCGGAAACACCAGCGCCAGGCCGGCCAGGGGTTCGGTACCCAGGCGGCCGACGAAATGTGCGTCCGAGATGGAGATCGCGGACTGGAACACGACGAGCAGCAGCCCGGGGGCTACCAGCCGCAGCAGCGTCGGGAGGATAGGCGCGTCCAGAAGCGCTTTCGCTTCGGCGCCGATCATGCCGGGAGCCTAGCCCAAGACGGCGGGCTCAGCCGAACAGGTTCAACTGCGCGCGGCTGCCCGGCGGCCGGAACAGGCTGCAGTCCAGCCCACCGCGCGAGGCCATGGGGTTGTCCTCGCTGTTGAGGCCGAACCGTCGGCAGGCAATGTCAAAGCGCTTGTCGATCAGTTCCGAGAAATTCCCCGAGCTGCTCATGCGCGAGCCGAAGTTGGGGTCGTTCTCGCGCCCGCCGCGCACCTGCTTCACGATGCTGATGACGTGGTCGGCGCGCTGCGGCGCGTGCGTGGCGAGCCATTCCTTGAACAGCGGCCGCACTTCGTTGGGCAGCCGCAGCATGATCCAGCCGGCCATGATGGCGCCGGCGCCGGCGGCGGCCTCGAGGATGGCTTCGAGGGATTTGTCGGTAAGCGCAGGGATCACCGGGGCCACCATGACGCCGGTCGGGATGCCCGCGGTCACGAGCGCTCGAATGGCGTCGATCCGCCTGGACGGGCTGGCCGCTCGGGGCTCAAGCGCGCGCGCCAGCTTGTGGTCTAGCGTGGTCACCGAGACGAAGGCCTTGACCAGGCTTTTCTTCGCCATCGGCGCCAGCAGGTCGATGTCGCGTTCGATCAGCGCAGCTTTGGTGACGATGGTGAGCGGGTGGTTGCATTCCGCCAGCACTTCCAGCAGCCCTCGCATGATCCTGTATCGCCGCTCGATGGGCTGATAGGCGTCGGTGTTGGTGCCGAAGGCGATAGGCTTGGGCACATAGCTCTTCTTCGACAACTCGTCGCGCAGCAGTTGGACCGCGTTGGTCTTGGCGAACAGTCTGGTCTCGAAATCGAGCCCGGGTGATAGTTCGAGATAGGCGTGGCTCGGCCGCGCATAGCAGTAAATGCACCCGTGCTCGCATCCCCTGTACGGGTTGATCGACTGCTCGAAGGGAATGTCCGGAGAGTCGTTGCGCGCGATGATGGAGCGCGCACGTTCCTCGGCGACCCGGGTCTGAATCTTAGGCAGAGATTCGTCCTCCGGACTTTCGCTCTTCGTCCAGCCGTCGTCCACCGCTTCGCGCGCGAAAGTTTCGAAACGACCCGCAATGAGCGACCCGGCCCCGCGCAGCTTCATTTAGAATGAATCTCCTCTCTCGATACTGTATATATGAACAGTTCAGCAGGCAACCTCTTTGGCGACGTTCGCCTGAACGTCGGCCTGCTCGCTGCCTGCCAGGCGATGCTGTTCACGATCAACTCGACGCTGATCGCGATCAACGGCCTGTCCGGGCTGAAACTGGCGCCGTACACCTTCCTGGCGACGCTGCCGGTCACCTGCTGGATCATTGGCGCGGCGATCGTCACGATGCCGGCGTCGCTGCACATGAAGCGGGTGGGTCGCCGTATCGGCCTGATGCAGGGCTCCGCGATTGGCATCGTGGGTGCCCTGATCTGCGCCGCCGCCTTGTGGACGCAGAGTTTCTGGCTGCTGTGCTTTGGAACGCTGGTCTACGGCGCAAGCAATGCCTACGGTCAGTACTACCGGTTCGCGGCGGCGGACGCTGCACCGCCGGATTTCAAGCCGATGGCGGTGTCCCTGGTGCTGGCCGGTGGCCTGGTGGGGGGCGTGATCGGGCCCACCGCCAGCCGCTACACCGTGGACCTGCTGGAAGTGCGCTTCGTCGGCGCCTACCTCGCGTTGATCGCGGCTGCCGTGGTGACCATTGCGCTCCTCAGCCGGATCCGGATCCCGAGTCCGAGCGCGGCGGAGCAGGCCGCGACCGGACGGCCGCTGCGGGAGATTGCGCGCCAGCCCAAATTCATCGTCGCGGTGATGTGCGGTGCTATCGGCTACGGGGTGATGAATTTCCTCATGGTGTCGACCCCCATTGCGATGGGCGTGTGCGGGCACCCCTACGGTGATGCCGCGTTCGTTATCTCCTCGCATGTGGTGGCAATGTTCGCGCCCTCGTTCTTCACCGGCGGCCTGATCAAGCGCCTGGGCGTGGTGCCGGTGCTGTTCGTGGGCGCGTTGCTGAACGTGGTGGCGGTTGCGATCGCGCTGGCGGGGATTGCAGTGGCCAATTTCTGGTGGTCCCTCGTGTTGTTGGGCGTGGGCTGGAATTTCCTCTATATCGGCGGCACCACGCTGTTGCTGGAGACCTATCGGCCTGAGGAGCGCGCGCGGGCGCAGGGTACCAATGAACAAGCCATCTTCTGCATGATGGCGGTCTCGTCCTTTACCTCCGGCCTGATCGTCACCAACGCCGGCTGGCAGAACGTCAACCTGGCGGCGCTGCCGCTGATCGGCGTGGTGCTGGCCGCGATCGTCTGGCTCTGGTTCGCGCAGCGGGTGCCCCGCCCACTGGGAGCCTGACGATGCAGCAAGCGCCGGCGAATATTGGCATGCGCCTGGAGGACGTGGACACCCCGGCGCTGGTGGTCGACCTGGATGCGTTCGAATCCAACATCCGGCGCCTGAACGAAAGCATTGCCGGCCGGGTGCGGGTGCGCGCACACGCCAAGACGCACAAGTGTCCGGAAATCGCGCTGCGCCAGGTCGCCGCAGGCGCGGTGGGCGTGTGCTGCCAGAAGGTCGGCGAAGCCGAGGCGATGGTCGAAGGTGGCGTGCGCGATGTGTTGGTGACCAACGAAATCATCGGCCCTCGCAAGGTCGCGCGCCTCGCGGCGCTCGCCCGGCGCGCGCGCATCGGGGTCTGCGTAGACCAGGCGGCGAGCGTTCGCGAACTCGAGGCTGCGGCCGCGACGGCCGGCGCGACCCTGGAGGTCTACCTTGAGCTGGAAGTCGGCATGCTCCGCTGTGGTGTCGCGCCGGGGGAGCCGGCCGTGATGCTGGCGCGCGCGATCGAGGCATCGCCGCACCTGCGCTTCGCCGGCATGCATGCCTACCACGGCCGCGCGCAGCACATTCGCTCGCATGAGGAGCGGCGCGCGGTCATCGCCAGCGCCGCCGCGGCGGTGCGCACGACGCGCACCATGCTGCACGAGGCAGGCATCGTCTGCCCGATCGTCACCGGGGCGGGCAGCGGCACCTTCATGTTCGAGGTCGAACTGGGCGCCTGGGACGAAATCCAGCCCGGTTCCTACGTATTCATGGATTGGGATTACGCACGCAACGAGTGGGCGCCGCCACTGCCGCGCTTTGACCATTCCCTGTTCGTGCTCGCGACGGTGCAGAGCCGGCCAGACGACAGGGTCGCCATCCTGGACGCAGGATTGAAGGCCTCCAGCCTGGATTCCGGCATGCCAGGGGTCTGGGAGCGCGCGGGCTTGTCCTACACGCGCGCCTCCGACGAGCACGGCTGGCTGGAGGCGGAACCCGGATACAAGGTGCCGGCAGTGGGCGAAAAGCTGCTGCTGGTGCCCGGCCACTGCGACCCGACGGTGAACCTGTACGACTGGTATGTTTGTGTGCGGGGTGGCGTGGTGGAGGCGCTTTGGCCGATCACCGCGCGTGGCGCGCTGGCCTAGGGCTAATGGCACAAGGGGGAATTTCATGCGCAAGCAATACCTGAATCCGAAGGAACTGTTCGACCCGCGGTTCTTCACGCACAGCGTGACCGTCTCCGGGCCGCTGCGGCTGGTCTACGTCTCGGGTCAGGTGAGCTACGACCGCGACGGACACGTCATCGGCGAGGGCGACATGAAGGCCCAGACCGAGCAGGTGTTCAAGAGCCTGACGCATAACCTCGCCGCGGCGGGGGCCACCTGGGACGACGTGGTGAAGCTCAACGGCTACATGGTGAACATGAATCTGGACGACGTGAACCTGTATCGTGAGGCGCGCATGCGTTTCCTCAATCCGAAGAAGCCGCCCGCCAGCACGCTGGTGGGCGTGAGCCGGCTGGTGCACGAAGACCTGCTCCTCGAGGTAGAAGTGGTCGCCGCGGTGGCGGACACGCCAGCCAAGCCCGCGCTCAAGAAGAAGGTGCAGAAGAAGCGTTGAGCCGCGCGAACTACGGCTGGGTGGTGGTCGCGTCGGCCTTCACCCTGATGTTCGTCGGTTTTGGTGCCGCGTATTCCTTCGCCGCGTTCTTCAAGGCCTTCCAGGCCGAGTTCTCCGCCTCGCGGGCACATGTCTCGCTGGTGTTCTCGCTGTGTGCGTTCCTGTATTTCCTGCTGGGCGCCCCCGGGGGCATGCTTGCCGACCGCTACGGCACGCGCAATGTCGCGCTCGCAGGCGTCGCCTTCCTTGCCGCTGGCCTGGCCGCGGCGAGCCAGGCGCCCTCGGTCCTGGTGCTGTACCTCACGTACTCGATTGGCCTTGGCATCGGCATCGGCCTTACCTACGTGCCTTCGGTGGGCGCGGTGCAGCCTTGGTTCGAGAAGAACCGCGTGCTCGCCTCGGGCATCGCGGTCTGCGGTATCGGAGCAGGCAACCTGTTCGGGCCGCCGCTCGCGGCATGGTGGATCGAACTGCTCGGCTGGCGCGGCGCCTACCTCGCACTGGCCGGGGTGACGCTCGTGCTCGGTGGCATCGCCGCGGCGGCGATCCGCAACCGGCCAGCGGGTCAGGCCCAGGCCACCACCGGCGTGCCGCTGCGCGCGGCCTTGCGCGCGCGCAACTTCTGGATCCTCTACGTCACCCTCGCGCTATCGGGCTTCGGCTGCTTCGTGCCACTGGTGCACCTCGGCCCCTACGCCAGCGATGCCGGCCATCCGGAGGCGTTCGGCGTTCTGCTGGTGAGCCTGATCGGGCTGGGTAGCCTGCTCGGGCGCTTCGCCATTGGCGCGGTCGCCGATCGCATCGGCCGCATGCGCTCGCTCGCGCTGATGTACCTGGGCATGGCCCTGATGCTGGTCCTGTGGTGGGCGAGCACGGGCCGGATCGCCCTATCCTTCATGGCCGTGGGCTTCGGCATCTGCTATGGCGGTTTCGTCGCCACGTTTCCCTCGGTGGTGATGGACCTGTTCGGCGCGAGGTCGGTCTCCGGGATCATCGGCTGCCTGTATACCGCGGCGGGGCTGGGCACCCTGCTGGGGCCGCCGCTGGCGGGCGCGGCCTACGATGCCACCGGCAGCTATGCCATGCCTATCCTGGGCGCTGCGCTGCTCGCGCTGGTCGCCGCCATCGGCATCGTCTCCCTTCAGCGCCCGCACGACGCGCGAGTGGCGTGACGAAGAGCCGGCCGGCGCTGACGGTGAGCGAGTCGCGCGGCGTGCGCGAGCTGCACGTCGGCGGCGAGGCGATCCAGAGCGCGATGCGTCTAGACGACCCCTTCGCCCTGGAGCTGGACTACACCCGCTGCATGATGGCGTTCCTGCTGTTCTACCCGGCGCCGCGGCGCGCGCTCATGATCGGGCTGGGCGGCGGTTCGCTGGCGAAGTTCTTCCATCGCCGGCTGCCGCGCTTGCGCAACCACGTGCTGGAACTGGACGAGCGGGTCATCGCTACCGCGCGCGCGCTGTTTCACTTGCCACCAGACGACGCGCGGCTGAAGGTGGAGCACGGCGACGGCATCGAAGCCCTGGCGCCCGAGTGCTGCGATCTGCTGGTGGTGGATGGCTTCGAGGACGAGACTACGCCGGCCGCACTGGTGTCGCAGGCCTTCTTCGACGCCGCGTGGTGCGCGCTGGAGGACAATGGCGTGCTGGTGATGAACTTCATGGACGATGACAAGGACTTCGACCGCAATCTGCGGCGCCTGGAGAACGCGTTCGCCGGCAGCGTGCTGTGCCTGCCAGCGCTACGCGACCCCAATATCATCGTCTTTGCCTTGAAGGGCGCCCCGCCGGCGCTGCCCTGGCGAGACCTGCGCGACGACGCCGAGCGCCTGGAAGTGCGCTACGGCCTGCCGTTCCCGCGCTATGTCGAGCGCCTGCGCCGGATGAATCCCTGGAACGCCGTGGAACTGCTGCTGCAGCCGCAGCTGAGGCCGTGATCCTGGATCCGGTCGAACTCGCGCTACTCGCCGCGCTCGGCTTCGCCGGCTCCGTGATGTTCGGCATCACCGGATTCGGCTCGGCGCTGGTCACCATTCCGCTCGCGCTGCACCTAGTGCCGCTACCGTTTGCGCTGGCACTATTCGTGCTCATGGACCTTGCTAATTCCTATCGCATCGGCTTCGAGAACCCGAAGAACGCGGTGCGCGTCGAGTGGACGCGTATGGTTCCCACAATCGCGCTCGGCACCGTGGTGGGCGTCACGCTGCTGGTCAACCTGCCGCGCCAGGCGGCGACGCTGGCGCTGGGCGTATTCGTGTTCCTGTACGCGCTCTATAGCCTGTTCGGTGGCCGCGCATCGGGCTATCGCCTCGGCTCGGCGTGGGCGTACGTCGCCGGGTTTAGCGGCGGTATCACCAGCACCGTGTTCGGCGCCGGCGGTCCGCCCTACGCCATGTACTTGTCGCATCGCGACCTGTCTAAGGAACAGTTCCGCGCCACGCTTGGCCTGGCTACGCTGACCAGCATCTCGCTGCGCACGGTCGCGTTCTTCGTCACCGGCTTCCTGCTCGATCTCAAGGTCTGGATCTACGCGCTCGCCGTGGTGCCGGCGGGGATGATCGGACTGTGGGCCGCTGGGCACCTGTTCCGGCGCATCTCCCGCGAAATGCTGATGCGCGCGGTGGCGCTGGTGCTGCTGGTGACCGGGGTCTCGCTGGTGCTGCGGGCCCTGCAGGCCGGAATGTAATAGATCGGTTACATCCTCGGGCCCAGGCGGGGCGGCACCTATCCGCTGGCTTTCTCCCGCAGGGTCACAAATTCCTCCGCCGCCGTCGGGTGGATGCCGATGGTGGCGTCGAACTGCGCCTTGGTGGCCCCCAGCTTCACCGCGATGGCGATACCCTGGATGATCTCGCCCGCCTCGGGGCCCATCATGTGGGCGCCGACGACACGCTGTGAGGCGCGGTCCACCACCAGCTTCATGAATACCTTTTCTTCGCTCGCGCCCATGGTGTGCTTGAGCGAGCGGAACGCGGCCTTGTAGAGGTCCACGGCGCCGAAGCGCTCGCGCGCCTGCGCCTCCGACAGGCCGACGGTGGCGATGTTCGGGTGCGAGAACACTGCGGTGGCAACATTCTCGTGGTCCACCGGCGTGGGTTCGCCGCAGAACAGCGTTTTCGCCAGCCACATGGCCTCTGCGGTTGCAACCGGGGTCAGGTTGATGCGGTTGGTGACGTCGCCGATAGCGTGGATGGAATCCACCGAGCTCTTCGAGTAGCAGTCGACGACGATGGCGCCGTCGGCGGCGAGCTTCACGCCCGCGGACGCCAGTCCGATACCTGCAGTGCTGGGCTTCCTGCCGGTGGCGAACAGCACTAGGTCGAAGCTGTCGGTGCCGCCGTCCTCGAACGTGACCTTGATGCCAGGCTTGAGCTTCGCCGGGTTGGTCTTGAGCCGGACCACCACGCCTTTCCTGGCCATCTCCTCCGCCAGTCGCGTGCCGAGCTCGGCATCGAACCCGCGCAGCAGCTGCGCGCCGCGGTAAGCGAGCGTCGTCTCCACGCCCAGGCCGTTGAAGATGGAGGCGAACTCC
>SXNB01000298.1 GCA_005777205.1 Burkholderiales bacterium
CGTGGAAGGCGCAGCGCAGGCCGCCGTCCTCATGCCGCCCGTAGGCGAGGTCCGCCTGGCGGTGCGGGCAGCGCCGGTCGAGCAATCCGTACCGGCCCTGGTTGTCCTTGAACAGCACGAAATCCTCGCCGAGCAGGGTGCGCGGCAGCACCGGACGCTCGCCCTGCAGCTCGTCCACCAGCGCCACCGGCTGCCAGTAGTTGCGCAGCAGCTTCCCGGCTGGGGTTCCCGGGCCGACACGCGTCATGAGGTCATTCTGTTCGGCGCTGATCATGGTCGTCTCGCAAAAAGCATCGAATTCGCGGCGGAAACTGCCAGATAATTATAAGCAGGATGGACTGCGGGCCGTTCCTCAGGGAGAACCCTTGAAAATCGCCATTCTGCTTTGCCTCCTCGCCGCCTTCGGTGCCGTTTAGGCGCATGCCCAGGCGTCCATGGGCCAGCCGGCCATCGTCGAGAACAAGCCCGGCGCGGGCGGCGCGGTCGGCGCCGCGGAGGTGGCGCGCGCCGCCCCGGACGGCCACGCGCTGCTGATCGGCGTCACCAGCTCCAATGCGGTGACCTACTCGCTCAATCCGAAGCTGCCCTACCAGCCCAAGGACCTCGCTCCGGTATTGCTCGTGGTCTCCGCGCCGCTCACCATCGTGGTCGGTCCGTCGGTCCAGGCGAAGAACCTGAAGGAGCTGGTGGCACTGAACCAGTCGCTGAACCACGGCTCGCCCTCGCCGTCGACGTGGTAGGCAATCATCCGTCGAGGGCCCTCCTGAGCGCCGCGATCTCGCCGGAAATGGACGGTTGGGCCGGAAAGGCCCGCTTCGCCTCCTTGTACCAGTAGCGGGCGTTCGGCAGGTCGCCCTCCATGATGTGGACGATGCCGTGCGCCCAGCACGAGAGCGCGGCATCCTCGTCGCGCTGGACGATTTCGTGCGCCGCCTTCCAGTCCCCGCGATCTAGGTGCGCGAGCGCGTCGGCGAGCTCGGTGGATGACAGCGGCATCGAATAGAATCCTCAACGGAAAATACCACGAGAACATCGCCTGCTCCGCCTCAAGGACGTCTCCAAACGCTTCGGTTCGCGGGTCCTGCTCCAGCGCGTGTCCCTCGAGCTGGCTGCGGGCGAGTACGCCGCCATCGTCGGCGAGTCTGGCATCGGCAAGTCCACCTTGCTCCACATCATCGCCGGGCTGGAGCCGGCGGACGAGGGGGTGGTGCGCTTTGGCGATTCCGACCTCGCTGCCATGGACGACGATGCGCGCACGCTGCTCCGGCGCGAGCGCTTCGGTTTCGTGTTCCAGGCCTTCCACGTCTTGCCGCACCTCACGGTGGCGCAGAACGTGGGCCTGCCGCTGCTGCTGCGCGGGCGGCCGCAGGCGCAGATCGACGCCCGCGCCGCAGAACTGCTGGCGGCGGTGGGGCTGGCCGGACGCGAGGCCAGCCCGCCGCGGGAACTGTCAGGAGGTGAACTGCAGCGAGTGGCGAGTGCGCGCGCGCTGGTGGGCGACCCGGCGCTGGTGCTGGCGGACGAGCCTACCGGGAACCTAGATCCGGAGAACGCGGGCGGCGTGCTGGCGCTGCTGCGGGAGCAGGTGAAGGGGCGCGGGGCGGCCGGTATCCTCGTCACCCATTCGGAGGTTGCCGCGGCCGGTTGCGACAAGCGCTTTCGCCTGACCGCCACCGGTCTGGCCAGGATTCCGTAGCAAATGGGGGCAGGGAGACTCCAGCCATGACCAAATCGTTCCCCCAGTCGATGTGCGCCTAGGGGCCAAGTACACTGCCGACGCCAACGACGACCTGTATCAGTGGGATTCATCGCGCGACTACAATACCGGGGCGGGACTGGAGCGCATCCGGGCACACGTGCTGGCCTTCAACTCCGCGGACGACGACCGCAACCCGCCGGAGCTGGGCGTGATGGAGCGCGAACTGACGCGTATCCCGAACGCCCGCCTGCTGCTCATCCCCGGCAGCCCGCAGACCGCCGGCCACGGCACCACCGCGCAGGCCCGGTGGTGGAAGGACGCGATGGCGGCGTGGCTGAAGGACGTGCTGGCGAGGGGACGCTAGGCCACGCGGTTCTCCAGCGCTTCCCCCCGCTCCAGCCGTCGTGCGTTCTCCAGCGCGGCGCAGAGGCTGCGCTCGATGGTCTCGGGCGTAAGCCAGGCGAGGTGGGGCGAGGCGACCACGTTGGGAAGCGCAAGGAGCGGGTGGTCGGGACGCACCGGTTCCTCGCCGAACACGTCCAGGCCGGCGGCGCGGAGGTGGCCAGAGCCGAGGGCTTCCAGCAATCCGGCTTCATTCACCAATCCACCCCTTGCGGTGTTGACCAGGATGGCGCCGCGTTTCATGCGCCGGGGATCCATCATTCCCGTGGTTTCAGGCGTGAGTGGAAGGTGCAGGGACACGATATCGCTCTGCGAGAGCACGGTTTCGAGGTTGGCAGAAGACGCCGACCTCGACCAGTAGAAAACCCGGCAGCCCATCGCTTCGAGGATGGGTTTCAGCAGTTTCGGCACTGCGCCAAATCCCACCAATCCGACAGTCCTTCCGCCCAGTTCGCCGAAGCTGTCCTGCAGGTTCCAGGCTTCGAACCACCCCCCGGGCTTTCGTACTGCGGTATCCAGCTCCCGGATCCGCCGCAGGCAGGCGAGCATGAGCAGCAGCGCCATTTCCGCCACCGCGCGGCTGTTCGTTCCAGGCAGGTTGCACACCTCGATGCCGCGCGCCCTGCAGGCTGCGACATCGATGGTGTTCACGCCGCTGCCGATCTTGTGCACCAGGCGCAGCTTCGGGGCGCGGGCGATGACCTCCGCGGTCACCGGCTTGAGGACGTGCCACAAGACTTCCACCTCAGGCAGCAGGCGCGCGAAGGCGGCCTCGTCGCTCTCGGGGCACAGCTCCACGCCCATGCTCGCCACGTGTGCACGCAGCGCCGCGCTACCATCGAAATGGAACACGATATTCATTTCTGGCCCAGGCGGCGGAACAGTTTGCGGGCCGGATAGGGAAGGGCGGCCGCGCCGAGCGCCTCCTCGATGCGCAGGCCCTCGTTCCACTTCGCCATGCGCTCGGAGCGCGCGAAGCTGCCCACCTTGAGCTGCGGTACGCCCCAACCCACCGCCAGGTGCACGATGGAGACGTCCTCGGTCTCGCCGGAGCGCGCCGAGACGATGGCGCCGTAGCCGGCCGCCTTTGCCGCCTCCCAGCAGGCGAGGGTCTCGGTCAGCGTGCCGACTTGGTTGGGCTTGAGGAGTACGGTGTTGCAGGCGCCCTGCGCCGCGGCGGCGCGCACCCGGTCGGCGCTGGTGACCAAGAAGTCGTCGCCGACCACCTGCACCCGGCTGCCAGCGGTCCGAGTGAAGGAGGCCATGGCCTCGGCATCGTGCTCGACGAAGGGGTCCTCGATGGACACGATCGGGTAGCGCTTGATCCACGAGAGCAGCATGGCGTGAAGCTGCTCGGCCGAGAGGCTGCGGTTCTCGACTGAGAGCCGGTAGCGGCCGTCCTTGTAGAACTGACTGGCGGCGATGTCGAGCGCGATGGCGGCATCCGTGCCGGGCTTGAACCCGGCGTCCGCGATGGCGCCGGTCAGCTCGGCCAGCCCTTCCTCGTTCGACTTGAACGCCGGCCACCAGCCGCCCTCGTCGGCCACACCCTGCAGCGCGCCCTTCGTCGCCATCCGGGCGCCGGCGGCGCGGTAGATTTCGGCGGTCCACTCCAGGCTCTCGGCAAAACTGCCGGCGCCGGTGCAGATCACCATGTAGTCCTGGATGTCGACGCGCGCGCCAGCGTGCGCCCCGCCGCCAAATATCTGGATCTGCGGCACCGGCAGCGCCACCTTGCGCTCGCCCGCGAGGTGCTGCCAGAGCGGCTTGCGCGCCGTCGCCGCGGCCGCGTAGGCGCAGGCGAGGGACACCGCGACGATGGCATTGCCGCCCAGCCGGCTGCGGTCGGCGGTGCCGTCCAGCTTCACCAGGCGCGCATCCAGCGTCGCCTGGTCGCGCGGGTCGCTGCCGATGAGCGCAGTGCGGATGCGGCCGTTGATCGCCGCCACCGCTTTCGCCACGTCGATGCTCTTTGCCTCGCCCGCGCCGGTGGAGGCGCCCGCGGGCGCGATGGCGCGGCCCTGCTTGCCGTTGCCGAGCGTTATTTCCGCCTCGACGGTGGCGCGGCCGCGGGAATCCCAGACCTTGCGCCCGCGGATCTCTACGATGGTTGCCATGCTTGCCTGACTTGAAGGAGGGTGGAGGGCGGATTCCGCAATAGTGCGCCGGCGACCTCGCGCACGCGCGCCTTCTGCTCTTCGCGATCGAGGTACTCCACCGGCGACTTGCCGTCCACGCGCGCCAGCAGCAGCCCGGGCAGCAGCGAGGCGGCGCGGGATTCGACGGTTGTGGCCGGCTCCCAGCGCACGCCGGCGAGGTACGCCGCGCGCAGCGCATCGAAGCACGCCAGGTAGGCCTCCGCGTGCTGCGGCCGCCAAAGGCACTTCAGCAGCAGGTGGTTGAGGCAGAAGGCAAGGTCGAAGGCGGGGTCGCCGTACCACGCACATTCGGCGTCAAGGAACACCGGGCCGTCGCAGCCAACCAGGATGTTCTTCGGGCTGACGTCGCCGTGGACCAGTGCGAGGCGGGTCGTAGCAGTCCGCTGCGCCAGCTGGTGCAGCACCGTGGCCTGATCCGGATGTCCCTTGGCGGTGGCGAGCAGGTAGGGTTCGAGGCGGATGGCATGGAAGTTTGCGTCGGTGGCAAAGGCCTGCGCGATAGCCGCGCTTCCCGCGGTAGCGGCATGGATTGCGGCCAGCGAGGTGCCGACGCGGCCGGCGAACCCGGCATCGACCCGTCCGTCGCGCAGTTCGCTCTTCCACAGTGGCAGCGCGCCGAGGAACTCCATGGCGAAGAATCCGGCCTCGTCGTGGGCGAGCACTTTGGGCGCTGCGCCGGATACCGCTGCGGAGGCGGCCTCCATCCAGCGCCATTCATAGCGGTTGCGTTCCACGGGCGCCTCCCAGACCTGTGCCACGCGCAGCCGTGCCAGTGCCCGCTTGACGCACACGTCGCCGCTTTTCAGGCGTACGCGCCAGATGTCTGAAGAAACGCCGCCGACCAGCGCCTCGGCAGCGGGCGTCTCCTCCTTCCCGGCCAGGCCATGGCCGCGCAGGAACGCGAGCACTGCGTCAGGGAGCAAGGCGCTCAAGGGTCCAGGCGGTGGCGTGGCGGCGGTAGAGCAGCCGGTCGTGCAGGCGGTTCTTGCGCCCTTGCCAGAACTCGACCTGCGAGGGCAGGACGCGGTAGCCGCCCCAGTGCGCCGGTCGCGGCGGCTGGTCGCCGTGGCGGGATTGTTCTTCGGCGACGGCGCGCTCGAGTGCCTCGCGTCCCGGCACCACGGCGCTCTGCGTCGAGGCGCGCGCCGAGAGCCGGGCGCCGAGGGGCCGGCTCGCGAAGTACGCATCGGAGGCCGCTGCGGGCACCTTCTCCACCCGGCCTTCGATCCGCACCTGGCGCTCCAGCTGCGTCCATAAGAACACCAGGCAGGCCTGGGGCTGCGCGGCGAGCTGGCGGCCCTTGCGGCTGTCGTAGTTGGTGAAGAATACGAAGGCCCCGTCCTCGACACCCTTCAGGAGCACGATGCGGGCGTCCGGCGCCCCGGACTCGGCCACGGTGGCGAGCGTCATGGCGTTGGCGAGCGGCAGGTCCGCGGCCAGGGCGTCCTTGAACCAGAGGGAGAACTGGGCGATGGGATCGGCCAGGGCGTCGGCCTCCGCCAGCCCGGCGCGCATGTACTCCTGCCTCATGTCCGCGATGTTCATGCGACGGATTTTATAATGCGGCGGTGAAATCCCCCTCGGTTTTCCACTACGGCAGCGGTATCAGCGCCGTGGACGCCGTATTCGATCGGGAGCAGCAGACCGCCATCCACCTCATCGACCCGGGACGTCTCCTTTTGGCGACAGCGGCCATTTACGGCGAGGTCCTGCCGGTGGCGCGCGATCGGGTGCTGGAGACCCCGGAGGGTGCGCGGATCGCGTCGGCGGGACACCACAACCGGGCACCTGCCCGCCGGCGACTGCTTCGGCCTGTCCTACCGGGAGCTGGAGGACGGCGGCCGCCAGTTCGCCTTCCCGACCACCAGCCCCTCGCAGTTCGACCCGCCCGCGCTGCAGCATACCGTCGGGCGCTGCCGCAATGACGGCGAAGCGCGTTTCCCTACACTGAAAGAAGGCGTTACCGCGGGGGTGCTCGCCGAACGCGCCCGCCAGGGATGGCCAGTTTCAAAGGAGAAAACGCTCGAAATCTTCGCGCTGGATATCGAGCTGTATGGGGCAGGGACTCGACGCCTGGCTGGACGCAAGCGCCAGTTAGCGCCGTTACCGGAAGGAAAAAATGCGCGAAAGGATTGACATGCTCCTCTGGATTCGGCATCTTGAT
The DNA here is from genome assembly GCA_005777205.1 of Burkholderiales bacterium. GTDB lineage: Bacteria > Pseudomonadota > Gammaproteobacteria > Burkholderiales > SG8-39 > RBG-16-66-20. Next base: position 6,425 of record SXNB01000298.1, read on the forward strand.
GGCTCCGCTGCAGCAGTGCGGAAGGCATAACGGGATCCCAAGGTTCCGTCTCGATCGATTCAGAGGAGAAATCAGATGGCGAAGAAGAAAGCGAAGAAAGCCGGCAAGAAGCGCAAGCCCAATGCGGCATTCATGAAGCCGATGAACCCGACCGCGGCACTCGCGGCCGTGATCGGCGGCAACGCGATGCCACGTACCGAGGTCACCAAGAAGATCTGGGCCTACATAAAGAAAAACTGGCTGCAGGACAAGACGAACCTCCGCAACATCAACGCGGATGACAAGCTCAAGCCGGTATTCGGCGGCAAGGCGCAAGTCTCGATGTTCGTGATGACCACGCTGGTCAG
>SXNB01000042.1 GCA_005777205.1 Burkholderiales bacterium
CCGGACGCACGTGGTGCCGAGCAGGAGCAGCGACACCAGGATCAGCGCCACTTGGATCTTGGGCGCGGTGAACTTGGTCGCCACACTGGCGAAGAACAGGACAAGCGCGAACAGCACCGCGAGCATGACGTGCCTGGTGGCATTGTTGCTGGCCTCATCGGCCAGCGACAGACTCTCTTCGGCCTTGGCGGACAACGCATCCGCCTGCACCTGGGCCGGGACGACGTAGACCGGTAAATCCAGCGGTGTGCCGTCGGGCACCGCGGCCGGGTTGCCGTCGGCATCCACCGCAACCCTGCCCAACCATTCCTTCTGGGCGCGATCCAGGGCAGGCGAAAAACGATCCCGAAGAAAGCCGGCCCGCAGCTTCTGCTGTGCGGCGGTGGCCTCCACCCAGGAGATCCACATCTCGGAGTCGATCACCGACTGACTGGTGGCCTCAGAGGCGGCCCGATTGGCATCGCTGCGCTGAATCGCCGACGCGGACTGGGCATCGGACTGTGCGTTAGACCATTGACTGGCTTGAAACGACGACCAGGTGGTGGCGACCGCAGCGATGGCCAGGATGATCGCCGTCCAGGAATCGAGAATGCGCTGCCGACGTTGCCAGGGGTCCTCCGGTTCGGTGGGGGCGATCTCGGTTCCCAGCAGATCCGTCCCCAACACCTCATCGACGAGGTCGTCCACCTTGCCGAGGACGCCGTCTTTCTCGGCGCTATCCACGGGCGGCAGTTCCATGGGTGGCTTTTCCACGAGGAGCCCTTTCCACGAGGAGCATTGTGCCCGAACAGGCCACGGCGGGATACCCTTTACCGGTGAGGTCCGAGCGGAGACGCGAGGGACGATTTCTGCCGGAACACCCCTTCCGGCGATCGGACTGCGAGCGCCTCCAACGTCGCCCACCGGCCCGCAACCAGCACTGGGCCGACGCCGTCACTCGCCCGCAACGGGTGCTGAACTTCGCGGTCTGGATCTCCGCAGCCATCACCGCGGCACTCGGAATACTTCAGACGATCACCGGAGACCGCGTGGCCTATATCGGCCTGATCAACCTCGCGGTGGCGGCGGTGCTGCTGACCATCCCGTGGCTGAACAGATTCGGAAACGTCATTGCCCCAGTTGCTTTCGTGGTGATCGCCTATTCCTCACTGACCTTCGTCGGATCCCAGATCGGCACCGATTCAGGCGTGCAGTTCTACTATCTGGTTTCGGCGTCGTTGGCGGTACTGGTGCTCGGCATCGACTACGAGTCGCTGAAGAAGATCAATCCGCGCGTCATCCTCGCCAGCATTTCCGGATTCGGCCAGGACGGCCCCTACCAGTCTCGCCCCGGCTTTGACCAGATCGCGCAGGGGCTGTCCGGGATCATGTCGGTCACCGGCGCTGCGGGCGCGGGCCCCATGCGCGTCGGCTGCGCGGTGGCGGACGTCGGCGCAGGCCTGCTGGCGGCGCTTGGCGTGATGACCGCCCTCGTCGAGCGCGAGCGCTCCGGCGAAGGCCAATGGGTGCAGTCCAACCTGCTGCAGGCGGGTATCCAGCTGCTCGACTTCCAGGCGGCGCGCTTCACCATGTCAGGCGAGGTACCCAGGCAGGTCGGCAACGACCACCCGACCAGCATGCCCACGTCCGCGTACAAGACGGCCGACGGCTACATCAACGTCGCTGCGGCCGGCTCGGCGATGTGGCAGAGGGTCTGCGAGGCCATCGGCCGCAAGGACCTGTACGACAACCCCGATTTCAAGCGCGCCGAGGACAGGGCGAGGAATCGCGCCGGGTTGAACACGGAGATCACCAAGGCCCTCGCCGGAAAGACGAGCGCCGAGTGGGTGGAGACCCTCAACCAGGCTGGCATTCCCTGCGGCCCAATCTACGCCATGAACGAAGTATTCGCCGACCCCCAGGTGAGGCACGTGCAGGCTTCTGCGCCGGTGCACCATCCGACGCTGGGCACGCTGAACCTGATCAACAATCCGATCAAGCTGTCGCGCACGCCGCCGAAGCTAGCCACTGCCACCCCGGAGCGCGGCGCGCACACCGCCGAGGTGCTGCAGGAGGCCGGCTACAGCGCCGCCGAGATCGAAACCTTCCGCAAACAAGGAGTGGTCTGATGCCTGAGCTGATTACCCGTGTCGAGGGCACTGTTGGCGTCGTCGTGTTCTCCAACCCGGCAAAGATGAACGCCATGTCCATCGACATGTGGAACGGCCTGCCGAAGGCGGTGGCTGAACTGGACGCGAACTCCGCGGTGCGCGTCATCGTGTTCAAGGGCGATGGCGAGAAGGCCTTCATCTCCGGCGCCGACATTTCGCAGTTCGAGAAGCTGCGTGGCACCGCGGGTGCACAACTTGAGTACAACCGCGCGGTCGATAGCGCCTACAGCGCGCCAATGCGGGCGCAGAAGCCGGTGATCGCCAGCATCCGCGGCATCTGCATCGGCGGCGGCCTTGGTCTAGCCGCGGCCTGCGACCTTCGCATTTGTGCCGAGGACGCGGTGTTCCGCATGCCGGCGGCACGCCTGGGGCTGGGCTACAGCCCCTCCGGCGTGCGCCGGTTCATGAGCGTCATCGGCGCGGCCAACACCCTGGAAATTTTCGCCACGGCGAAGAAATTCGGCGCCGCTGAGGCGCTGCGCATGGGCTTCGTCTCGCGCGTGGTGCCGGTGGCCGGGCTGGAGGCCGCGGTCGCCGAGACCTGCAAGTTGATCGGCGAGAATGCGCCGCTCACCGTGGCCGCTGCCAAGTTCGCGGTGCAGCAGGCACTGAAGGACCCGGAGGAGAGGGACATGAAGAAGGCCGTGCAAATGGTGGAAGCCTGCTTCGCCAGCGAGGACCATAAGGAAGGCCGCAAGGCCTTTATGGAGAAGAGGACACCGCAATTCCATGGCAGATGACATGAAGCGAAGCATCATCGGCATCACGTTGCTGGCCGCTTCCGCGGCGGCCTTTGCGCAGGCGGACTATCCGGTCAAGCCGATCCGCATCGTGGTGGGCTACCCGCCGGGCGGCTCGGGGGACTTCACCACTCGCCTGATCGCCGACGAGCTGGGCAAGGAGCTCAAGGCTACGGTGCTGGTGGAGAACAAGCCCGGCGCGGGCGGCTCGATCGCCTCGGAGTTCGTCGCCAAGTCGGTTCCCGATGGCTACACCATCCTCAACCAGGGCAACCACGCGATCAACAAGAACCTGTACAAGAACCTCGCCTACGACTTCAAGGACTTCATCCCGGTGTCGCGCGTCGCCAACGGCGCCACGGTGCTGGTGGTGAGGACCGACTCGCCCTTCAAGTCCCTGAGTGAACTGGTGGCCTTTGCCAAGGCGAACCCGGGCAAGCTGTTCAACGCCGCCGCCGGCTTCGGCTCGGCGCCGCACCTCGCGGCCTGCGCTTTCGAGGCGGCGGCCGGGGTGAAGGTCACCTCGGTGCAGTTCAAGGGCGGCGGCCCGGCCTCGCAGTCGCTGCTGGCGGGCGACACGCAGCTGATGTTCGCCACTTCGCCCACGGTGACCGGCTTCATCAAGGGCAACCGCATGCGGCCGCTGGTGGTGAGCCTGAGCAAGGACTCGCCGTCCATCCCCGGCGTCCCGGGATCCGAGAACGCGGGGCTGCCGGGCGTTGAGTCCACGTTCTGGTTCGGCCTGCACGTGCCCGCTGGCACGCCGATGGAGATCGTGCGCAAGCTGCATGCGGCCGCGGTCCGCGGCCTGTCCAAGCCCGAGGTGAAGGAGAAAATCGCCTCACAGGGGATGGACGCGCTGCCCTCGGTCTCGCCCCAGGCCTTTGCCGCCGAGATCCTGGCCGAGGCGCCGCGGATCGAGACGGCGATCAAGGCCTGCGGCGCCAAGGTGGAGTAGCCGCCACCGGGCAACCGCCATCACCCCGATCCAGCCGCAGCTGGTCTACGTCCCCTACTACGACCCGCTGGTGGTGTTCGGGCCGTGGTGGGGGCCCACCTACCAACCCGTGGCTTGGGCGCCGTGGCCGGGCTACGTCCGCGTCCACCGGCCGGGCATCGCGGTGGCGTTCTGGTGGGGCCCGCGGGCCCGCCTGTCGCCCGGGTTCTTCTTTGGCGGCGTGGACTGGCACCACCGGCACGTGCGCGTGGTGCACGTGCACCACCACTACGTGCAACCGCAGCGGCACGTCCACCTCGTCCCGGAACACTGGCCCCGCCATCCGCGCCAGGGGCGCGTGGTCGTCGAGCGGCGGATTGCGGACCGGGCGGTCGCCGTGCTGTGGCTCGCCGAGACCCGGATCGTGTCGCCGCCGCCAGCCCGAGCGATCGAGGCTTCTCACCCGCGGTGCGACGTGCATCGCGAGCGCGCGCGCCGGGACGGCGAACGGTCCTGAGCCGCATCGGGCCAACCCACCTGCGCTACCATGCGCGACAGTTCACGCACAGGACATCGCCCATGGCAAGGATCGCAATCGTCACCGGCGCCGGCAGCGGCGTCGGCAAGGCCGCAACGCTGGCGCTGCTGAAGGAAGGCTGGAACGTCGCCCTCGCCGGGCGGCGCAAGGACATGCTGGAGAAGACGGCGCAGGAATCCGGCGCCGGCGAGCGCGCCCTGTGCGTGCCCACAGACATCGCGAAGCAGGATTCGGTGAAGGCACTGTTCGCCGCGGTGAAGCAGAAGTGGGGCCGCGTCGACTGTCTGTTCAACAACGCCGGCGTCAACGCGCCGGGCAGCTCGATCGAGGACCTGACGCTGGAGCAGTGGCATTACGTGGTGGGCATCAACCTCACGGGCATGTTCCTGTGCATGCAGGAGGCCTTCAAGGTCATGAAGGACCAGTC
>SXNB01000043.1 GCA_005777205.1 Burkholderiales bacterium
CGCGGCGAGGCGCTGGCCTCGATCGCCTCGGTGTCGCGCCTCGCGCTCACTACGCGAACCGCGGATGCCGCGCACGCGAGCGAATTGAGCGCCGAGGGCGCCGCCGCCGGGAAGGTTCAGCCCGCGGCGCGCACCACCGGCACCACGGTCGCGGTCGCCGACCTGTATTTCAACACCCCGGCGCGGCGCAAGTTCCTGCGCACCGAGGCCACCGAGTTCGGTCATTGCGAGGAAGTCTTTCGCCGTATCGCGCTGGCGCATTCGGAGTCCGCCTTCACGCTGAAGCACAACGGCCGCGTCTCGCAGCACCTGCGCCGGCAGACTTTGCCTGAGCGCATTGCCGCCCTGCTCGGAGACGAGTTCATCCGCAACAGCCTGCCCGTGGAGGCGCGGGCCGGAACACTGCGCCTGTCGGGCATCGCCGGCAGCCCGCAGGCCGCGCGCGCCCGGGCCGATTCGCAGTACTTCTTCGTCAACGGCCGCTTCGTGCGCGACCGACTGCTGGCGCACGCCGCGCGCGAAGCCTGGGCCGACCTGCTGCACGGCGAGCGCCAGCCCGCCTACGCCCTCTACCTGGAGATCGACCCGCGCGGCGTGGACGTGAACGTGCATCCGGCGAAGACCGAAGTGCGCTTTCGCGAAGCGCGCGGCATCCACCAGTTCGTGTTCCACGCGGTGAAGCGGGCGCTGGCGTCCTCGGCGGCCGAGGCGCCGGTGGCCTACGCGGCGATCCCGCAGGGGGCATCCATCCAACCGGCGGGCCTCGATCGCGGACAAGCCGCGCTGGGACTGGCGCAACCGGTTGCCGCCTATCAGTCCTTTATGGGCTCCGCCACGGCTGCGGCAGCGATGCCAGCGGCGCTCCCCGTTTCCCATGCTGCGCCACCGCTCGGCTACGCACTCGCTCAGCTTCACGGTGTCTACATCCTGGCGCAGAACGAGGCTGGCCTGGTGCTGGTGGACATGCACGCGGCCCACGAACGGATCGTGTACGAAGGATTGAAGAACAACCTGGACGCGGGGAAGGTGGAGCGCCAGCAACTCCTGGTGCCCGCGGTGTTCCGCGCAGACGCCCTGGACGTGGCCACCGCCGAGGAGAATCTCGAAGCCCTGGAGAAGCTGGGCTTCGAGATCAGCGCGGCCGGCCCCAACGAGCTCGCCGTCCGCGCCGCGCCGATGCTGCTCGCTGGCGGCGACGTCCCAACCCTCGCCCGCGCGGTGCTGGCCGAACTGCGCGAGTACGGTGCGGCGCAGGCCATCGCGTCGTGGCGCGACGAGCTGCTCTCGGGTATGGCCTGCCACGCCGCGGTGCGCGCCAACCGCGTGCTCTCCGTGGCCGAGATGAACGCCTTGCTGCGTGAAATGGAAGCCACCGAGCGCTCCGGCTCCTGCAACCACGGCCGCCCGACCTGGTACCAGCTCACGCTGGGCGACTTGGACAAGCTGTTCCTGAGGGGAAGGTGAGATGAGCGAGGTCATGATCGTCACCGGCGGCGGCCGTGGCATCGGCGCCGCCACGGCGCGCCTCGCAGCCAAGCGCGGCTACGCGGTGTGCATCAGCTACCTGCGTGACAAGCAGTCCGCGGACGCGGTGGTGGGTGACATCCGGCGCGGCGGCGGCAAGGCGGTGGCCGTCGCAGGCGATGTCGCGGTGGAAGCCGACGTGCTGCGCTTGTTCGAGGCCTGTGACCAGGAACTGGGTCCGCTTACCGCGCTGGTGAACAATGCCGGCATTGTCGTGACGCGCTCGCGTGTCGAGGCCATGTCTGCCGATCGCCTGAAACACATGTTCATGACTAACGCAGTGGGCCCCTTCCTCTGCGCACGCGAGGCCATCAAGCGTATGTCCACCCGGCACGGCGCCAAAGGGGGCGCCATCGTCAATGTTTCCTCGGGTGCCGCGCGCCTGGGCTCGCCTGGGGAATGGGTGGATTACGCTGCCACCAAGGGCGCCATCGACACCATGACCGTGGGACTCGCAAAGGAACTGGCCGACGAGGGCATCCGCGTAAATTGCGTGCGGCCCGGTTTCGTCAACACCGGCATCCACGCCGGCGCGGGCCAGCCCAACCGCATCGAGCGCCTGCGCGACAGCATTCCGATGAAGCGCGGCGGCGAGCCGGAGGAAGTGGCGCGCGCCGTGCTGTGGCTGCTGTCGCCGGAAGCCTCCTATTCCACCGGGGCAATCCTGGATGTGACGGGAGGGCGTTGATCACGGCATTCGCGCTCCTGGGCCCGACCGCAAGCGGGAAGTCGGCGCTCGCGATGAAACTTGCGGCCGAGTTGCCGATCGAGATCGTGAGCATCGATTCGGCACAGGTCTACCGCGGTATGGACGTCGGCACCGCCAAGCCCTCCACCGCCGAACGCAGGGCGGTACCGCACCACCTCATCGACATCGCCGAGCCGACCGAGCGCTACTCGGCGGGCCGCTTCCGGACCGACGCCATCCGCGTCGTGCTGGAGATCCTCGCGCGTAAGCGGATCCCGCTGCTGGTCGGTGGCACCATGCTGTACTACCGCGCCCTTGCATCCGGACTGGACATGCTGCCGGAGGCGGATCCGGCCCAGCGCGCCAGGCTCGACGCGGAGGCCCGCGAACGCGGCTGGCCAGCGCTGCACACTGAGCTCGCGGAGGTGGATCCCATCGCCGCTGCGCGCATCAAGCCCGGTGACGCGCAGCGCATCCAGCGCGCGTTGGAGGTGTGGCGCTCGACCGGGAAGACCCTGTCGTCGCAGCAGACCGCTTCGGGGTCCGCGCTGCCGTTCGCCCTCCACGCCTTCGCGCTGGTGCCGGAGGATCGCGCCGATCTACACCGGCGCATCGCAGCGCGCTTCGACGCCATGCTGCGGGAGGGACTGATAGAGGAACTGCAGGGACTTCGCGAGCGCCACGCCTTGAGCACGGACCTGCCCAGCATGCGCGCCGTCGGCTACCGGCAAGCTTGGGAGTTCCTCGAAGGCAGGATCACGCAGGCCGAACTGCGTGAAAAGGGCATCTCCGCGACCCGCCAGTTGGCCAAGCGCCAGCTGACTTGGCTGCGCAGCCTGCCGGGGCTCGCGCCCGCGGCGAAGCTGGCCGCAGCCCTCAGTTCAGCGACAGGCCGACCTCCTTAGCACCCAGCCGTAGGCCTCGAGTTGCTCGGCGACCAAGGCCGAGAGCGCCTCCGGGCTGGAGCTGCGCGGCTCGAAGGCGATCTTACCGAACGCGTCTTTCACTTCGGGGTTAGCGAGCACGATGGCGATCTCGTACCCGATGCGGTCCACCCCCTCCCGCGGCAGCTTCGCCGGGCCTTGCGCACCGCCTCCGAAGCGATGATGCCCTCGGCACCGGGCCGCGTCTCGATGATGATCGGCTGCCCAAGCGGCTGGCTGAGGGGCTGCGTGAAGATGCGCGCACCCAGTTCCGCCCGGGGGGGGCACGATCAGGCAAATGGGTTTGTTCGGATACTGCGCGAACGCGGGCCCTCAGGCTACCACAAGGGCGGCCGCGAGAAAGAGCTTTTTCATGGTCATTACTCCGGTTGGATGCCGACGGCCTTGAGGATGTTGCGGTAGCCCTCAAGCTGCTCCTTGGTCCATGCCGCGAGCTTCTCCGGCGTAGACGGCGTCAGCACGAAGGCCTGCTTCTGCATCGCCTCCTGCACGTCCGGGCGGCCCATCGCGGCGACGAACTCCTTGTTCAGGCGCGCGGTGACCTCGGCCGGCATTTTTGCTGGCCCGTACAGCCCGGCCCAGGAAATGATGGAGAAGGTCGGGTAGCCAGCCTCGGCGATGGTCGGCAAGTCCGGCAGCAGGTGGGTGCGCCGAGGCAGGGTGGTCACCAGCGCGCGCAGCTTGCCGTCCCGGATCAGCGGCATGGCAGTGGTCGAGGAGGCGAACATCATCTGCACGCGGCCGCTTACCAGATCGGGCATGACCTGGGGCTCGGTCTTGTAGGGCACGTGGACCATCTCGATCTTGGCCAACGACGCGAGCAGGGCAGAGGACACGATGCCGGTGGTGTTCCCGGTGGCGTAGTTGATCTTGCCCGGATTGGCCTTTGCATACTGGATCAGTTCCGGCAGCGTCTTCGCCGGCACGCTGGGATTGACCACGATGAAGAAGGTGTAGCGGCCCACGTCAGTGATCGGCGTGAAGTCCGCCACCGGGTCGTAGGGCGGCGACTTCTTCATTGCCGGCACCACGGACAACGGGCTGTTGGTCGCCATCAACAGCGTGTAGCCGTCAGGCGCGGCTTTCGCCACCTCCGAGGCGGCGATGGCGCCGTCGGCGCCCGCCTTGTTCTCGACCACGACCGATTGCCCGATCGCTGCCGAAACCGAATTGCCCAGGACGCGCGAAATCAGGTCCGTGGCCGAGCCGGCACCGAACGGAACGACGATCCGGATCGGCTTGTTGGGATATTGCGCTGCAACGTTGAACGACAGGGCAGCCAATACGGCGGCCGCAAGCAGACTTCTGAGCATGCTGATGTTCCTCCGATGAATGGAGGAAGATTATAGGGGTCAGTCCCCTCTTGCAATCCCTTCCCGCCGCGGATCCGCCCCGCTCCGCCAGCCTCCAGGGACACGCTCGATCACGTGCAGGCCGCTGGTAAGGTCCCCAAGGCGCACCTCGTGCCCACGCGCGCGCAGCTCGGTGGCAAGCTGTTCGTACCCGGTGCCCCGCTCCAGCTGCGTCGGCCCGTTCATGCTGCCACCATGCGGCAGCGAGACCGCGCCCTGGGCGTCCAGCCGCCAGTCGATCATCGCCGCCAGCGTGCGCGCGACGTAATTGATGATCGCCGGCCCGCCCGGGGAACCCAGCACCACCTGCGGCGCGCCATCCGCGCCCAATACCATTGTCGGAGACATGGCACTGCGAGGGCGCTTGCCACCGGCGATGCCGTTGGCGGCGCCCGTAGCGAAAGAGAAATCCGTAAGCTGGTTGTTGAGCAGGAAGCCGCGCACGAGGATGCGACTGCCGAACGCGCTCTCGATGGTGGTGGTCATGGATATCGCATCGCCACGGCCATCCACGATGGACAGGTGGCTGGTGCCGGCCAGCGTGGTCTCGGGCACATCCACCGTCGCCTGCGCACCTTCGGGCTGACCCGCCTCGGCCCGCCCCAGCGATCGCTCGCCGACCAGGCGCGCGCGACGATCCAGGTAATCCGGGGCCAGCAGCCCAACGAGCGGTACCGCGACGAAGTCCGGATCGGCGTGATAGCGGCCACGGTCGGCATACGCAAGGCGCCCGGCCTCGGAAAAGTAGTGCAGCGCGGCGGCGGAGTTCGGCGCGGCACCGCGGAAATCCGTGCGCTCGAGGATGCCCAGCAACTGCAGCACCGCGGCACCGCCCCCCGGCGGCCCCATGCTGCATACACGCATCCCACGGTAGTTCAAGCACACCGGGTCGCGCTCGAGGGCGCGGTAGCCTGCAAGGTCCTCAGCGTCCAGGTCGCCCGGGCGCGCGTGGCCACGCACGGCGCGGACGATGTCCTGCGCGATGGTGCCAGTGTAGAAAGCGTCCGCGCCAAAGGCTGCGACGGCGCGCAGCGTGGCGGCATAGTCCGGATTGACGATGCGCGTGCCGACTGCTCTTGGCCGATCGTCGGCGCCGTAGTAGAGCGCGCGTGCCGCCGCCCCTTTGCGCAACTCCCGTTCGCCCTCCAGCAGGCGGTGCAGCCTCGGCGACATCGGGAACCCTTGCTCGGCAAGCTGGATGGCGGGCTCGAACAGGCGCGCCCAGGCCAGGCGCCCATGGCGCCGGTGCGCGAGTTCCAGCATGCGCAGCACGCCCGGCACGCCGACCGAGCGCCCGCTGACGACCGCGTCCACGAACCCCTGCGGCCGCCCATCCGCGCCCAGGAACCGGTCCGGCTTCGCCGCCGCCGGCGCGGTCTCGCGGCCGTCGTAGCTGCGCAGCCTGCGTTCGCGCTGCGACCAGTGAAGCAGGAACGCGCCGCCGCCTAGGCCCGAGGATTGCGGCTCCACCAGTCCCAACACCATTTGCACTGTAATCGCAGCATCGAGGGCGCCGCCACCGGCGCGCAGCACCTCGACCCCCGCCTCCACCGCGAACGGGTTGGCCGCCGCCACCATGAATCGCTTCGCGTGCACCGCGTCGCGCGACTGCCAGCCGCTGGGGGCTTCAGGCTGCGCCTGCGACTGCGGCCACGCCGGCGCTGCGGCCAGCAGCAGTGCCACGAATGCGGCGGCGTGCACGGCTAGCGGTATTCGACCAATTCGGCGGCGATGCGGTTCAGGTTCTCATCGGGCACGCTTCCCTCGCCCAGGATCCTGACCACCTGCCCGACCTTGGGCAAGAACCTGATCGTCTCGCGCGCCCCGCCGCGGAACTGTCCGTCCTCATGATGGGTGAGCGTGCCCTCGATGCGCGCGGCCGCCACTGCGCCGCCGAGCAGCTGGACGTCTTCCATGGCGGCCACGAGGCCCTGGAAGCGCTTCACGCTGCCCGGGCTCTTGCCCTGCCAGTGCCCCAGCCGAATGCGATTTTCTGCCCCACCTGCAGCGGCAGTTCGAGGTAGGCGGCGTACCGGAAGAAGGCGGGGAAACGGGTGTTGGCGTGGGAGGGGTGGCCGGGCGCAAAAACATCGAGGTTGAACGCGGACTGCCCGCCGGCGTGCCGGAAGTTGGACTTCACGCCGAGCGCGTTGCCCTCCTGCACCGTACGGTACGTGAGCGTGATGTCCTTCCATGCCTCTGGCTCGACCTTGACGCTGTAGCGCCAGCTGCGCCCCGGCTACAGCACGACGTGGCCGCGCTGCGAATCGGCCGCCTTCGCCTGGGGCGCGGATTGCGGCTTGGCCTGTTGTTGCGCTCGAGGCTGCGGCTTCGCCACGGGGGCCGGCTCCAGATCCTTGCGCAACTCGCCCGCCATCATTCGCGCCGCGTCACGTACCTGCTGGGGAAAGGATGCGGTCGCCGGCCCCTCGGGCTGGGACCGGATCGAGAACACCGGGAACAAGCCGATCGCGACTACCAGCCCGATCGCCCCGCCGATGACGGTCAGGGCGAGCGGGTCCTGCCGTCGCGACAGTTCGTTCACCGCATCACACCATCAAGGGCACCACAAGCAGCGCGACGATGTTGATGA
>SXNB01000044.1 GCA_005777205.1 Burkholderiales bacterium
CATCGGCTACCTCCCGGGCACCGAGGAGGAGAAGATGCAGCCCTGGATGGGCGCGCGGGAGGACAACCTCGCCGTCCTCAACGCCTCGGACGAGTCCGGCGGTGAATGGGGCCGCGCCGCGGCGCGCGACCTGGTGCGCTCGCGCATCAAGATCAAGTCGCTCAACTTCATGCGTGGCCGAACCTTCGTCAACAAGTGGCTGATCATCGACGAGGCGCAGAACCTGACGCCCAAGCAGATGAAGACTCTGGTGACGCGTGCCGGCCCCGGCACCAAGGTGGTGTGCCTGGGCAACGTCGCCCAGATCGACACGCCGTACCTGACCGAGGGCTCATCCGGCCTGACCTTCGTGGTGGATCGGATGAAAGGCTGGGCGCATGGTGGACACGTGACGCTGGCGCGTGGAGAGCGCTCGCGGCTGGCGGACTTTGCCGCAGCGACGCTGTAGTTTTCTGATAATCTTCGCAGCCTTGAAAAAAGGAACCGAATGATGAAAGCATTGCCGATTGCCTTCGCCCTCTTCGCCACCCTCGCCATCGCGCAGCCGGCGGCCGCGCAGACCAAGGGCTACGAGCCGCAGGTCGGGCAGGCCGGCAAGGACGTAATCTGGGTGCCGACTCCGGACGAGGTGGTTGAGCGCATGCTGCGCATGGCGCAGACCACCAAGGACGACCTGGTCTATGACCTCGGCGCCGGCGACGGCAAGATCGCCATCGTGGCGGCGAGGAAGTTCGGCGCCCGCTCGGTAGGGATCGAGTACAACCCGGACATGGCCAAGCACGCGCAGTCCAACGCCGAGAAGGCGGGCGTCGCGGGCCGCGCTCGCATCATCCAGGGCGATATCTTCGCCACCGATTTCACACAGGCTACTGTGGTCACCTTGTACCTGCTGCCGGCGCTGAACCTGAAACTGCGCCCGACTATCCTCGCCATGAAGCCCGGCACCCGCGTGGTGTCGCACTCATTCACCATGGACGACTGGGAGCCGGACGAGACCGCCAACATGGACGGCCGCCGCGCGTACTTCTGGCTGGTGCCCGCGAACGTGATGGGCAACTGGACCGTGGACGCAGGCGCGGAGAAGCTGCAACTCAGCTTCGAGCAACGCTACCAGAAGATCGAGGGCCAGGTGACCCTCAGCTCGACCATGCAGGGCGGACTGCGCGATGCGCGACTGCGCGGCTTCGCGATCGCCTTCGCCTTCGTCGACAACAACGGCATGCGGCGCGACTTCACGGGCCGCGTCCTCGGCCAGAGGATGGAAGGCAGCTTCCGCACCGAGAACGGCAAGGAAGGCCCCTGGAGCGCGGTGAAGAAGTGAAGTAGCCTGGGTTCTGTCCGCTACAACTTCTGGTGGGAGCCGTCGCAGTACGGCTTACCGCCGCTGTGCTTGCAGCCGCACAGCCAGACCTTCTGCGCTTCCGCCACCGAGAACCGGACCGGGGTGAAGACGCCGGCCGCCTTGTGCGAACCATCGCAGAACGGCTGTCGCTTCGACAGCCCGCAGGAACACCACCAATAGTCGCCTGGGGCGAGTTCCACCGCGTAGGGAGACTTCTGGGCACTCTGCGGCTCGGCCATCGGAATCCTTTCTGGATCGGGGGTGACTTGCGGTACTAGCGGTACGGATCCCGCGCACGGTCCTCGAACCGGGTGTGCTCGCCCAGGAAGGTCAGGTCGATCTTGCCGATCGGGCCGTTCCGCTGCTTGCCGATGATGATTTCCGCGGTGCCACGCGACTCGGGCTTCTCGGGGAAGTAGACCTCGTCCCGGTAGATGAACAGGATGACGTCAGCGTCCTGCTCGATGGCGCCCGACTCGCGCAGGTCCGACATCATCGGCCGCTTGTCGTTGCGCGATTCCAGGGCGCGGTTGAGCTGCGACAGCGCCACCACCGGCACCGACAGTTCCTTGGCGAGGGCCTTAAGCGAGCGCGAGATCTCGGAGATCTCGGTGGCGCGGTTCTCGCCCGCCGAGGAGGCCGACATCAGCTGCAGATAGTCCACCAGCACCAGGCCCAGCTTGCCGTACTGGCGCGACATGCGCCGCGCGCGGGAGCGCAGCTCGAGGGCGTTGAGCGCAGCGGTTTCGTCGATGAAGATCGGCGCCTCGTGCAGCTTGCCCATCGCGGTGGAGAGTTTCTCCCACTCCTCGTCGTTCAAGCGCCCGGTGCGCATCTTGTGCTGGTCGACGCGCGCGAGCGAACCCAGCAGGCGCATCGCCAGCTGCGTGGCGCCCATTTCCATGCTGAAGATGGCCACCGGACCGCCCTCCTTCATGGAGACGTGTTCGGCGATGTTGAGGGCGAAGGCGGTCTTGCCCATGGACGGCCGGCCAGCGACGATGATCAGGTCCCCGGGCTGGAAGCCTGCGGTCTTCTCGTCGAGGTCCGTGAACCCGGTGGCGACCCCGGTGACGTCCGACTTGTTGTCCTGGTGGTAAAGGTGGTCGATGCGCTCGAACACCCGTGCCAGCACCGGCTGGATGCCCTCGAAGCCCTGAGTGCCGCGGTTGCCGGCCTCGCCGATCTCCATGATGCGCGACTCAGCCTCGTCCAGCAGCTGGCTGACGTCCTTGCCCGACGGGCTGAGGGCGGTCTCGGCGATCTCGGTAGCCACCTGGGCCAGGCGCCGCTGCACCGAGCGCTCGCGCACCAGCTCGGCATAGCGGCGAATGTTGAGCGCGCTGGGCGTGTTCTGCGCCAAGGCACCCAGGTAGGCGCTGCCCCCCGCGCGGTCCTTGTCCTCGCTGGCCTCGATGGACTCGCCCACCGTGACCACGTCCGCGGGCTTGCCGGCCTCAAGCAGCTTGAGGACGTGGCGCCAGATGCGCTTGTGGTCGTCGCGGTAGAAGTCCTCGGCGCTGACCAGGTCGGCAACCTTGTCGAAGGCGGTGTTGTCGATCAGCAGGCCGCCCAGCAGCGACTGCTCGGCCTCGACAGAGTTCGGCGGCACCTTCAGCGCCAGCAACTGCGGATCGGTGGGCTCGCTGCGTCGGGCTTCGGTCTGTGCCATGGGGGTCAACGATGCTACAAAAGAAAAAGGGCTGTCGCCAGCCCTTTTTCTACGTGCTGTTTATGCTGCGCTTTTCGGCTCAGGTTTCGCCCAGGACCGAAATCTTCACCTTCACCACCAAGTCGGTATGCAGCTGGATCTGGATCTCGTAGTCGCCGACCTGCTTCAGCGGCCCTTCCGGCATCCGCACCATGGCGCGCTCGACCTCGTGGCCCTGCGCCTTCAACGCCTCGGCGATGTCGTAGTTGGTGACCGAGCCGAACAGGCGCCCGTCCACCCCCGCCTTCTGGGCGATCTGCAGGGTGAGGCCGTCGATCTTTGCGCCGCGCTCCTGCGCCTTGGCGAGCGCCTCGGCGTGGGCCTTCTCCAGCCCTACGCGCTGCACCTCGAAGGCCGCGATGTTGGCCTCCGTAGCGCGCTTCGCCTTGCCCTGCGGCAGCAGGAAGTTGCGCGCGAACCCGTCCTTCACCTTGACCACGTCGCCGAGGTTGCCCAGATTTATCACCTTCTCCATCAGGATCACTTGCATCTCGGGCTCCTCAGTGCAGGTCGGTGAACGGCAGCAGCGCGAGGAAGCGGGCCCGCTTGACCGCGGCCGACAGCTGGCGCTGGTAGCCGGCGGAGGTGCCGGTGATGCGAGCCGGGATCAGCTTGCCGTTCTCGCCGACGAAGTCCTTGAGCAGGTCGATGTCCTTGTAGTCGATCCACTCGATCTTCTCCGCAGTGAAGCGGCAAAACTTGCGGCGGCGGAACAGGGCCCGCTGGCCGCGGTCCTTTTTGTCCTTGCCCTTGCCTTTGAACTTGCCCTTGCCTTTGCGGGGGGGAGGCATGTCGTGCTCCTTTGCTCTGTCTGACTACTCGAATTCGATGTGGGTCACGTGCAGCACCGGCTTCCTGGAGCGCCGGCTCCGCGCGCACAAAAATCCTTCCGCCTTCACTTTCCGTCCGGGTTCACTTCCGGCCACCAGCCGCGCCAGGGTTTCGAAGGCGATCGCCTCGACCTCCGCGTTCACCTTCCTCGGCGCCCCGACCTGGTCCCGCTCCGATTCATGCCGGATACGGAACTCGACCACGGGAATGCCGGCGGGGGTGTGGCGCAGGGCCTTCAGCTCGGCGACGGTGCCGGAAATTTCGAGGCGGTTGGCGCCGCTCAAGCGGCGGCCGCGGCCTCGGGCGCCCTGTCGTCGGCGGACTTCGCCTCGCCCTCCCGCCCGGCCATCATGGAGCGCGACTTCTCCTCCTTCATCATCGGCGAGGGTGCGATCACCGCCTTGGTCATCTTGACCGTCAGGTGGCGCAACACCGCGTCGTTGAAGCGGAAGGCGTGCTCCAGCTCGTTCAGAGTCTCGGCATCGCACTCGATGTTCATGAGCACGTAGTGCGCCTTGTGGACCTTGGCGAGCGGGTAGGTGAGCTGGCGGCGGCCCCAGTCCTCGAGGCGGTGCACCGTGCCCTTGCGGGCGGCGACGATGCCCTTGTAGCGCTCGACCATCGCGGGCACCTGCTCGCTCTGGTCGGGATGGACGATGAAGCAAATCTCGTAATGCCGCATTCGGTCATTCTCCTTATGGGTAAGCCATCCGTCATGCGTCACGGTATAGCAAGGAAGCCCAA